>JANPJB010000036.1:0-42815 GCA_031425295.1 Flavobacterium sp.
TGCCGTAGGAACGTTGATTGATTTCACGTTGTAAGAATTCGATCCGTCGTTTAAGTTGAATGCTGCTCCAGTATAGTTATAAGTGGTACAAGTGTTGACCAATTCATAACCTATATAAAAGGACTTCGAGTTGATTGCAAAGAACACATTACCTACTGATTCAACCATGACTCTACAATTAGTCGCAACAAGATTTGGCGCCGTGATGACTTCTGTTCCGTCGTTCGCAGTGCCACTAGCCAAAATGATTGGATAGGTCAATCCACCATCGGTAGACAATTTAATATTGACAGTAGCAACATTAATTCCGTTGCCGTCCGTTCCTGCAACATCCCAGGAAATGGTTTGTGATGAATTTTGAGCCCATGCCGTAGCAGCAGCTTGTGAAGTTACTTTAAAAGGTCCGACGTTCGCAAGCGTTAAAGTCATTGTAGCTCTTTGAGTCTGTCCACCCAACGGACTTCTATTATCCCTAACCATCAAAGAAAATACCATCGAACGCGGAACTGTTGGAAGTACCTCCCAGGTGGATGCTGCTGTACTAGTCAATGCAGTCAATGATGGGAAGTATCTTGTTGGTGATGCTGTAGGATTAAATGATCTGAAATTTGGTGCTGTCGTAATCGTAGGCGACGGATTTGCAGTTGTTGTTCCGAAATTATACTGCTCCCAGCAATACGTTAATGCATCATTATCGGCATCGGTCGCAGAACCTGTTAATGCGAATGGAGTTCCAAACGGAATGGTATAGTTTCCTCCGGCATTTACAACTGGTGCTGCGTTTCCATTAGGCTGTATGGCGCCACAATTTCCGGCACCGTTCACAAAAGCGATCATTTGTAAAATACTTCTTGCATGATAATAGGCATCCGAATTAGACTGAACATCTTGAGGCGCACAGATTCCTGCGTAAGCCATAATGGTAGTGCCACTTCCTGGCTCAAATGCCGAGGCTTGTACTCTATTGCCACCGCCGCAGTTTCCGGCATCCCCATTGAATGTATGGGAACAACCAAATTGATGTCCCATTTCGTGTGCTACAAAATCGATGTCATATTGGTCTCCAACAGGAGAATCAAGTCCGGTAACACCTCTAGCTTTAGAACCTGGAGCACATGGCGATTGCGGCGATGCAACACCACCACCACCAGTACTGGCCACGTGACCGATGTCATAATTGGCATCACCAATCGTTGCATCAATCGCGGTTTGGTTTTGGGTTAACAAGATGTTATTTGTATTATTATTGTCATAAGTGTCTGAAGTGATATTGACGATTGCGTCATTATTCGGAATCAATACTAAAGTAAACGACATGTCCTTTTCAAAGCAACCATTAACTCTGGTCATCGTTACAGCCATCGCCGCAAGGACTGCTGCTTTTTTCTGCGCCAATGTGCCAGCACCTAAACCAGCGGCATTGACGTGAAATGCGGCATATTCTATAGTACAAGCCAAAGCAAGACGATACGTTTTAAACAAACCGTTACTCGCACGCAGTAAAGGCAAGTCTGTCGGCAAATCTTCTGACAAATCGATGCCTTGATCAATGACGTTACATTGATGATTTTTAGAGCTTTGTAAACTTGCTTTACTAAAAACCATATAGTTTTTTAAATCTTTCGAATATGGATCGATGTATGAAGTGCCATTAACGCCTGAGAAGGTCATCGTGTGCAAACCAAATAGGGTCGTGCTGAAACGGATCATCGCAGTTTTATCATCGATGCCCAAACCAACATAAGATTGGATTTCATTATATCGTGCCGCCAATTGAGGATGCATTACAGATGCTTCATAGATTTTGAAATTCTGCATAACACCTTGAGGATTCGGGAATGCAACAATTACGTTTGACTCTTCCCCAATATTATTTCTGGAAGGTGCTGTGGCCAATTTGGCTTTTAATACTTCCAAATTAAGAGAATACAATAGAAATTCAGAGGGGTGAGAATCTCTCGTCAACACAGGAGAATTTACTTCGGCATTGGTAATTTTCTTCCAAACAGCCTGAGAAAATGTACTGCTAAAGGAAAAAAGAACCAATATTAAAAATAGCGGTTTTTTCATGGTTTTTTAAAAAATTGATTAATAGGCGTCAAATATACAATTTTTAAATAAAATTATAATCTCCCGAAAAGCGTTTTGTTGTTAAATGTTTTGACGTTAATTATTTATCTATCAATGCTCTTTTTAGATTTCGACTTTTTATTCTATTCTTAAAAATCAAATTATAGAATGTCAATCGGATAGTTTAAATTTGTCGCATAAAACGCGACGCATTGAAGATTTTCAACTCTATTAATTCCTTTAAATCCACCAAAAAAACCATTGTTACGATTGGCACCTTTGACGGCGTGCATGTCGGTCATCAAACCATCATTGAAAAATTGATCCTTAATGCCAAGCGGCTTGATTGCGAAAGTTTAATTCTTACCTTTTTTCCACATCCGAGAATGGTGTTGCAGGAACAATCCGAAATTCAGTTGCTCAACACTATAGAAGAACGCACGGCACTGCTCGAAAAAACGGGGCTTGACAATCTTATTGTGCATCCTTTCGACAAAACGTTTTCGCGACTTACTGCTGAAGAGTTTGTGAAAGATGTACTAGTAGATCAGCTCAATATCCAGAAAATAGTGATCGGTCATGACCATCGGTTCGGCAGAAATCGCACCGCCGATATTAACGATCTCATTGAGTTTGGTGAAAAATACGGTTTTGACGTCGAACAAATATCCGCACAGGAAATCAAAGATGTTTCGGTAAGTTCCACCAAAATCCGAACAGCGCTCCAAGAAAGCAATATCAGTTTGGCGAACCAATACCTAAACTACTCTTATTTTCTCACAGGCGTGGTCCGAAAAGGAAAACAACTCGGAAGAACCATTGGTTTCCCGACCGCCAATCTTAAAATCGAGGAGCAATACAAATTGATTCCACAAAAAGGTGTTTATATCGTATCGTGTATTTTGAATGAAAAAACCGTTTACGGTATGATGAATATCGGCATCAATCCAACCGTCGGCGGTGATGCGATGTCGATTGAAATTTACTTTTTAGATTTTGATAGCGATTTATACGATCAGAAAATTCAGGTCAGTTTGTTGCAACACCTACGTTCTGAACAGAAATTCGCTTCCATTGAATTGCTTCAAGAGCAATTGGAAAAAGACAAAAAAAACGTTACAGCTTTTCTTAAAAGTTTATAATCTTTACTGTTTCTTTATGATTTAAAGTTGTTTTTTGTAAATTTGAAAGACTACCCAACTGATTTTCAATTTATGTTTAAACTTTAAAACAAAAAAAGGTTATGAAATTTCCAAAAGAATTAATCAACGGATTTATTATTTTTCTAGGCATCGGCGTATATTTTTTAGTGGTCAATGCTTTTGGTCTAGCCGATGTCACTTTTTTAAGGCTTTTCAACATTCTTTTTATCGTGTATGGCGTCAACCGTACCATTCTGTCTAACCTTAGCGACGGAAAAAAAGATTTGCTTCCGGGTGCTGTTTCCGCTTTTGCTACTGCCTTTATCGGTGTTGTTTTGAGTATTATCGGACTGTATACCTACAGTTACATGCGCGGGGGCGATGCTTATGTTGAAAATTTAGCAAAAACATTTTTAGTGGGCGAGAATCCTCCATTGGCAACTTATTGCGTTTATCTGCTTTTTGAAGGCGTTGGTTCGAGCATCATCGTGACTTTGATTATGATGTTCTTCCACAATAATAAATACGCGATCGATTAAATCACGGTCTTTATTTTAAATCACTGCATTGCTATTTTAGAACTATTTGTCTACTTTTGATGCTTCATAAAAATTGATGTATGAGTAGCATGAAACACAATTGGACCAAAGAAGAAATTATAACCATATACAACAAACCGATGATGGATTTGCTTTTCGAAGCAGCTACAATCCACCGCCAAAATCACGATCCAAACGTGGTTCAGGTTTCTACACTGCTTTCGATAAAAACCGGTGGATGTCCTGAAGATTGCGGATATTGTCCACAAGCTGCACGGTATCACACCGACATTGAAGGCAATGATTTAATGTCTGTGCAACAAGTAAAAGCGCAGGCTTTGAGAGCTAAATCTAGCGGTTCGTCGCGTGTTTGCATGGGCGCTGCGTGGAGAAACGTTAAAGACGGACCGGAATTTGACCAAGTGCTTGAAATGGTCAGAACGATCAATAAGCTCGACATGGAAGTTTGCTGTACCTTGGGAATGCTGACTGAAAATCAGGCGCATCGTTTGGCCGAAGCTGGTTTGTATGCTTACAATCACAATTTAGATACTTCAGAAGAATATTATAAAGAAGTTATTTCAACGCGTGGATTTGAGGATCGACTTCAAACCATCGAAAATGTCCGTAAAACAAATGTCACGGTTTGCAGTGGCGGTATAATCGGTATGGGTGAATCTGTTGAGGATCGTGCGGGAATGCTGGTTGCCCTTTCTACGTTGAATCCGCAACCCGAATCTGTTCCTATCAATGCCTTGGTAGCTGTTGAAGGTACACCGTTGGAAGAAGAAAAGCCCGTTGAAATTTGGGAAATGATCAGAATGGTTGCTACTACAAGAATCATTATGCCGGAAACTCAAGTTCGACTTTCCGCAGGAAGAATGAACATGTCACGTGAAGGTCAAGCATTATGCTTTTTTGCCGGAGCAAACTCGATTTTTGCCGGCGATAAATTATTGACGACGCCAAACCCTGATGTTAATGAAGATATGAAAATGTTTGACATGCTTGGATTACAGCCCCAAAAACCATTCGTGAAAATCATGCAGCCAACCACTGTTGAAGCAGAGGATTCTGAGTTCAATTCCTTGGGAGAAAAACCCAAATGGTCAAGACCCGGTCATGTTATTGAAAGAAATTTAGAAGCGTCGGTTAAAGGCAAAGCGTAAGCGACGTTATTTATTATAAAAAAAGTCACGTTCTTCAACGTGACTTTTTTATGCTTTAAAATAGGATTTTCCTAGTAATCGTCTCGCCACTATTGAGTTTGACTTTTACAATCAAGGTTTGGTGATTTGGCATTAAATTGTTAATCGAAAATGCCGTATTATTTATATTCTCGGTTTGGTAAAGTTCCCTGCCAAGGATATCATAAATGGTGAGCGCTTGAATGTTTTCCAACGTTGATACAATCTTAATTTCATCCTTGTTGGAAGAAACTATGACCGTACTATTGAGGCTTTCGAAGTCATTATTTCCTAGCAATTCATTTTTGTAAAGCAATACAAAGCGATCATCAATCTTACCCGTGACATTGCTTGTGAAAACATATGGAGCCTGTTTCAAATCATGAATAATATGGAGCAATTTATCTTCTAAATAAATCGACTGCTCCCCTTCAAACAATCCATCAACGGCACCCACGGCAATCGTATACTGCTGCTGCGGAGCGGGAATCAAAATACCTAAAGGAACTTGATCATTCGCATCGAAAGTTGCCGGTCGTCCTTGAATGCATATCGCCTGGTTGCCGATCAAAGAATAAATGCTCTGGCTGCCATCCAATCGGATAAAAGCATCGTAAAGCACATCTTTTTCAAATGTTGCATTGGGTACGTAACCTACGACGGTTCTTACCGAATACCCTGTCGCGTTCACTAAATCGATCCAAATCCTTGAACGATCTGTAATGGCATTGGCGTTAGCGTTGTTCGTTTGTCTGAAAAACTGCACATTATCGTTGGCACCTTTTACACGCATAAAGTTGTTGAAAGTAAGTGTGCTGTCAAGGCGATTGCCATCGTTCATTGACACCAAGAATCCTTGCCCGGCCGCTATGTAACCATTGAATCCTAAAGGACCGTCGAGTGTGGCGGTTCCGTTGTGTACGATGTAATCATCATTATTATAATTATATTGATAGCTTGCATAAAATGGATTATTAGGCAATACAGGCGGTGAACCATGTGTCCAGATTTTGACAAATCCATCAATGATTGGAAAATCAACTGCATTGTATTTCAAGAACTCCGCGACGCTTATCGCAGACGGATATGGGTTTCCAACCAAATTCCAGTTGTCATCAATTGCGCTAAACGGAACCCCATTGGCACTTGTATAACTTCCAAGCGTGCCTGCAGTCATATCGCCTCTGCTGATTGTTGGGGTAATTATTCCGTTATTTGGTTTTCCATAATCTAAAGTACTGTTGGCAAACTGCATCGAGAAAGTTTGAGGCGCAATAAAAGTATTCGGACCCCGAACGATGTAGCCTTTCCCTGGTACCATCGCATCCCCGACAGCTGATATCCAATAGCCCTGCCCACCGTTTGGATTGCCGATAGTCGGATCCCATTTAAAGATGTACCCAGCCTGCGTGTTGGGTGAAATATTACTTACATTAAAATTCTTTATTGGGGATGACCAGTATACATAATCGAGTTTGACAATGGGAGCGCTCGTACTTCGATCCATCGTAATATTACCGGTGTTGATCCCAGCATCATCAACTTGACATAAAGCACCTTTGTCTTTGATGTCAAATGTACCTTGAACCGTTAGATTGTTTTGAATATTGATGTAAGTGTTGGCTTCAATCGTGGTATTGTAAGGCGATTTGACAAGCAAACTGCAGGCATTGAAACTGCCATTCAGACCCGTATTGTAATTGGCTGCTATGACAGCTAGTTTGGTTAAAGAAGGAGTTCCGGCTATGTTGTTGGTGTCTCTCCAATCGGTTCCGTTCCAAGTTAAAGAACCATCATCAATTTTAACGGCGTTTGTAGCTATATAACAAGTATTATCATTTTCCTTAACACGACAATAGTATTGGTAACCGTTTAGTCCTGCCAAAGCTGCAATATTCAAAGTTGAAGGATTAGCATCCGTATCAGCATAATTTCCAGATATAGCAAGTAAAGACCAGCCAGAACTATTTGGAGCAACTGAATACCAATCGTAAGCCAGTTCTTTTATGTCGCCTCCAAGATTAAAGCCTTCATTTGCCGTTACTGATAAAGTCGCTGATGAAGTAGTACACGATAACGATGTTGTAGGTTGCGTAACTATAGTTGGCACCGTGCCGGATCCACTCACTACAGGCGGAGTCCCCAAACCGCTATCACATACTCCGGCAGCTAATGCAATTACTGTCCAGTCGGAAGCTACATAAGACGTTCGTGGCGTGTAAGCACCAACATTCCTTTTCATATAATATCCCTTTAGTGGAACATAGGCATCAACATCATCAATAACAGTAGTACCATTGCTGGCTCTTAATTGCAGTCCATCATTTTCATTAAAACCATTATCTATCGAACCGTTTGTTGCTATTGGCCCGCAACTTCCTGCATTGACTTTAATAATTCCAAGTGCTCCAGGAGCAATAGTTCCTGTCAAATTTCCATAATCTATTTCATTACCATCATTTTGGTTTCCAGTTCTGTAGAATCTATAATCAGTCATGCTTTTGGTGGATGCAGTGCCGTTAAAAATTGTAATCGCTCCTCCATTTCCAGTAAATTCATCATGAACTTCATAAATAATCAGATCGGTGGCAACATTACCCTGGCAACCAGTAGAAAGAGCACTAATAATAGAAAAGGCAATTGGAGCACTCGGGCAAGAAATAGCATTGCTTACCACTAAATTTCCGGTTGTGGCACCTACAGGAATAGTAATAAACAATTGTGTTGCGGAACTGGAGATTACAGTTGCTGTAACGCCATTAAATTTAGCGGTAGCCCCAGTCAGACTTCCTGAACTTGCCGTGATGGAAACTACAGTTCCCACCGGACCTGAGGCAGGATAAACGGTTGAAATTACAACCGCAGTACAAGCAGTTCCTGTCCCTTGTATATCAAAATTATATGGATTTTCATCACTGTCATTATTGGCGATAGACAAACTTGCTGTTCTCAATCCTGCAGCAGATGGTGTAAAAGTGATCTGAAAAGTAGTCGATGCCGAAACAGTCGTAATAGGTGAAGGATTTTGTGTGACGACAAAATCAGAAGCATTTGCGCCACTGATGGCTACGATAGCAGGCGTTCCAGTTAAATTTAAATCGCCGGTAGCACCTGCAACATTTTGAATCGTAAATGTTCTGACAAATGATACTCCAACGAGCGATGCCCCGAAATCTGTATGATCAGTAGTTGTTGGCGTAAGATCGTTATCTGCGATAGCGATCGCATTCCCGATAACATTCATCTCCGGTAACGGAAGTTGCGAAACAGAAACATCGTCGATGTCAACATTCCCGGTTGCTTTGGTGTATGTCCATCTGATATACCTTGATGCGCTATTCAAACCCAAGGAAATATTAGCACAATCTACGATACTGGTTGCGCCGCCCGCAGTTCCATATGTTGCTAAAGTCGTATACAATGATCCATCTGATGATTGTTCGACTAATAAAGATGATGCGCCGGACATTCCTGCAGATTTTAATTTAAAAACCAATTGTAATGGCGCAGCATTGAATTGTAAAACTATTCTATCAGCACTTGTATCAAAAATTTCTCCGTCACTGCCACTGCAAGCGAATGAAGTATTTCTATCCGTAGTTCCCGTATGTGCCCATCCCGTCGGGTTTGCACCGCTCCATGCTGTTCTTGCAACCGGTAATATGGCTTGTGCTGAAATGAGCGCAGGCAATAGAATAAATAATAGAAATATGTTTCTTTTTAATTTCATGTTCTTATAATATAAAATGCAAACTCTAAGGCGTAAAAAAAGTAGGCTGCTCGTTTTTTCAGTAGATTGGGTAAGCAAAATTAAGCGTAATTTTATTAAATACCTTATTTTTACATTACTAAATTATGACCTTGTCTTTACCATTTGGTATTTTTTACTCATGTCAAAACACTATACAAATCAAGAAGTTAAGCTTAAACTAGAGCATTTTTGCGCCTATCAGGAACGTTGTCATATGGAAGTAATCCAGAAATTGCGAACTATGGCAATGGATTCAAGAAGCATTGACGAAATTGTCGTACATCTGATAGAAAATCAATTTTTAAATGAAGAGCGCTTTGCTCGCAGTTTCGCACGGGGAAAACACCGCATCAAATTTTGGGGAAATATTAGGATTATTAACGAATTAAAGACACGAAATATCTCACAAACCAATATCACTACTGCATTAAAAGAAATTGGTTTAGAAGAATATTCAGTAACTTTTGATAGAATTAGTGAACGTTATTGGGAAAGTATTTCCGAAAAAAACATTCTTAAAAAACGCAAAAAGTTTTGTGACTTTATGCTTCGCAAAGGTTATGAAAGCCATCTTATTTATGAAAAAGTAAAACAATTGGAGAAAGGCTAATGCTTGACGTTGTTATTTTACTTTTTTCTATATCTCTATTGTTCCTATTTCTATCAAACCTTGTTTAAGATAGAAGCGCATTTTTAAACTTTTTCTTACTTATTTTTAAATTGGCTTTCTGACTTATTACTTTATTGTACTGCATTGGTTATCAAAAATTTGTATTTCAATTATTTTCTTAGGATGATTCTTTTTTGTAGGAAAAGAAATATTTTATATTAAAAAATGTGTATTTCATCGATTTTATACTACATTTGGTCGAGTATTAAGCAATATATAACCAAATCTTGAAACCTATGAAAAACCTTACTCAACTTAGATTAAAAGAAAAACATGTGAAAATTCTTACTAGCTTGTTCAATCAATTGCATTTAATCATTATTACAATTGTGTTAGTATTGTACAGCGTTGAAACCGCAACATCATAAGGATTTGTGTTTACACAATTTAAAGACTAAAAAAAGCCCAATCAGTTGATTGGGCTTTTTATTCGAAATACAATGATTCTAGAATGCTTTACTTTTTTGTACTAGATCCTAAGAAATATAACAACGCAGTCGTTTAGCGTACATAAACAGCTTCCTGTTGCAAAAGTATGCTTACGGCATTGCCTCCAAAACCTACCGCATTAACCAATATTCTGCGTATTGGTTTTCCACCGCTTGGGCTATTGAGAAATGGAACGCCGATCAATTGCTGCTGCTGCAGCATCAAAATGGCGAATTCAATGCTCAGCATTCCTGAAGTGCCTAGCGTGTGTCCTATCTTCCATTTGTTGGTCGTGAGCAACGGTAAAGCGATTCCAAATATTTTTTGGATCGCTTTGAATTCCGACAAATCACCTTTGATGGTTCCCGGTGCGTGCATCACAATCGCATCCACTTCAGAAAGATTCGTGTCTTTCAAAGCCATACGCATTGATTTTTGGAAACAATCTGCTTCTGCGGAAATTGAAGTGTTGTGTTCTAGAATTTCGGTGGCATAGCCGATGCCTTCAATGTAAGCGAGTGCGTTCTCTTTTTTGCCGATTTCGAGACAGCAAACTGCCGCACCCTCACCAAGAATCATGGTGTTTTTTGTTTTCTCCAAATCGAGCGCTCGACACGGATAAGGTTGATTTTCTTTAGCGTAAATTTTCATAGCCTGCATTTGGGCAACTGTAAAATCGGTTAATGGTGCTTCGCTGCCACCCACTAAAAATTTTGTTGCCATTCCTGATTGGAGCCAGGCCACACCGTTCAACAAAGCGTGCAAAGCGGTAGAACAAGTAATCGAATGAGAAATTTCAGGGCCGTCCGATTGCAAATCATGTGCGATCCATGAGGAAATATTCCCTAAAGTGGTCGTTGGGGAAGTGAGCGTTTGTGCTCTGCCGCTTTTCAAAAAATCAGCATGATGTTTTTCAAATAATGAAGTAGCGCCACGAGACGAACCAATATTGATTCCGAAATTGTCATTGGTTTTCCAACCCGCTTTTAGGATGGCTTTTCTTGAAGCAGCGATTGCAAACAAGACGGAATCGTCCAAGGATTTGTATTTGATGTCGGACTTTCTTAGCGCTTCTATCAATGCTTTTGAACCTGAATCCAATTGCGCAGTAAACGCCTTTTGACTACCAAAATCCTGAAGTTTAAAACAATGGTGCGGATTGTTACACTGCTCCAAAATCTGTTTTGGATCATTCCCTAATGGCGAAACGGAAGCGATGGCGGTAATGGCAATAGGTTGTGGCAAAGTAATGAAATAAAAGTTGTTGGTGAATCTGAATCCTAGCCCCGATAGCAGCGGTAATCCTTTTGTGCCGGCGTGTACTTCGTCAGTTCGCCAAGGCTCGGGTGGCGCAAAAGATTTAGCGAATAGCGGGATTAAGCTTCCAAAATTACACTATTTCTAAAGCATTTTCGACAACCTGATACACTTTTTCGAGTTGATTGTCGGTCATGATATAAGGCGGCAAAATGTAAATGATGCTCCCAACCGGGCGCAGGATAACGCCATTCTCAATAAAAAAATCATAGAGTTTATTGCGCAAAGTACCATAATAACTTTCTTCGCTATCGGTTCGGATCTCGAGTGCGAAAATGACGCCGAAAGTCCTGGTTGTTTTCACTTTGGGATGCTTTTTAATCTTGTTTTGGAAAATCGCATGTTGCTGATGGATCCGCTTGATATTGGCTTGCATGGCTTCAGATTGCAACAGTTTCAAACCTGCCAATGCCGCCGCACAGCCCGTAGGATTCGCAGTAAATGTGTGTCCATGAAATAAAGCTTTGTTCGTATCGTCGTCGTAAAAACCGTTGAAAATTGCCTGAGTGAATGTTGTAATCGCCATTGGGATGGTGCCGCCGGTTAACGCCTTCGACAAACACATCATGTCGGGTTGCTGCTCGAGATAATCGCAGGCGAATGTTTTTCCTGTTTTCCCGAAACCTGTCATGACTTCATCAGCAATCGTGAAAATGTTATTGGCTTTGCAGATCGAAATCAGTTCATTTAAAATTTTCGGTTCATACATCACCATTCCTGCAGCGCCTTGAACTAATGGTTCAAAAATGAAAGCGGCACAAAGGTTGGCTTCAATTGCGTTTTGCAATGCTTTTTTGCTTTTGTTTTCATTACCTTCTGTAGGCACCGGAATTCGGATCACGTCAATTAGTGAACCTTCGAATGCTTCCGTGAAAAATGAAATCCCGCTCGAAGCCATGGCCCCAAAAGTATCACCGTGAAAAGCGTTTTCGAATGCAATGATTTTGGTGCGTTTTTCACCTTTGTTGTAAAAATATTGCAGTGCGGCTTTGAGCGCCACTTCTACCGCTGTTGAGCCGTTATCCGAAAAAAAGATTTTCTTTTGGTTCGACGGCAAAATTTGTAATAACTGTTCCGATAGTAATACTGCGGGTTTATTGGTGAATCCGCCGAATAATACATGTTCAAGCGTGGTCAGTTGCTCATAAATAGCATCGGCAATCACACGGTTGCAGTGTCCGTAAGGATTGACCCACCACGAAGCAATGGCGTCGATGTATTCTTTTCCGGTTTCATCCCAAAGTAACGCGCCTTCGCCTTTGACGATTGCCGGAAGCAAGCCCGTAGTTTTGTGCTGTGTATAGGGATGCCAATGAAATAAATGGTCTCTCTCGGATAAGGTCATTTTATAATTTTTCTAAATTGTCGCGGAATGCATCGGCATATTCTGCAATCACATTGTAGTCGAAATAAGGTTCGTCATTGATTCTACCGATCATCGGGATTTTGCTTTTGCTAAGAATGATTGATTCCGTAGCTTCGTTTTGATTGCCATTAAAAATGATTCCGGCGATGTTGATTTTGCGGTTTTGTAATGCTTCAATCGTGAGTAAGGTGTGGTTGATGCTTCCTAAATAGTGACGCGAAATGAGGATGACTTTATAATCCGATTGGATCAAATCGATGATCGTATCTGTATCATTTAACGGAACTAAGATTCCGCCAGCACCTTCAATGACGAGATGGTTATCAGTTTTGGGTTCGGTGATTTTTTTTAATTCGATAACAATTCCGTCAAGTTGTGCCGCTAGGTGTGGACTCGCAGGCGTTTGCAAAGCATAACTGTTCGGGTGGATTTTTGATTTTGTGTTGGCGACGTACCGGCTGATTTTGTGGCTGTCGGAATCTTCAATGTCTCCAGCTTGGATTGGTTTCCAATAATCTGCTTGCAAGGCTTCGGTAATAATGGCTGCCGCTACGGTTTTGCCAATGTCGGTTCCGATTCCGGTAACGAATATTTTCATGGATTGTATTTTGAACAAAGGTAAAAAAACCCAGCGTAAAGATGGGCCTATATTATTCTTCTTTCAGTTCATCGATTACTTTTCTCATGGCTGCTGCGTGTTTTCCATAGAAATGACGCACCCACCATTCGAGTGCGAACCCCATGTAGAGTATTGAAAATGTAACGATTAAAAAAGTAGTGACCAGAAAAGAAGTACTGTTAAGTCCGTTGTTGAAAAACTCTGGGATTTCATAATACACAATCCCAAAAAGAAATAAAATCACAAATGGAATTAACGCAAATCCAAAAGTTTTATACAGCTCCATATTGAGGCGGATTTCGAAATAGGTTTCATACAAACTGTCTTTGGTGTTTAAAGTGGTTTTTCCCAGTCGTTTGTAGCACTGATAGAGTTTCGCCAAATAATAAATACAAACGCCGACAAATAGCGCAAACATCAAATAGAAGATGGCTATACCTTTTGAGGGAAAATTCATAAATAATGGAATGAATCCCAGAAAAACAATCGATATGATTTGATAGACAAACTCGTTCTTTAAGTTCTTCTTGATGATTTCCAACGGCATATTGGCCGAATGTATTTTTTCTAAATGCGTGGGAAGTTTCACGTTTTCTGTGTTTTCGTTCTTCCAAGTTGACTGTAAATCGTTAAAATCCATATCCTTGTTTCTTTATTATTTCTTTTAATTTTTCTTTGGCTCTATTGAGTTTCACGCGTGCATTGCCTTCTGAAATCCCTAAGTTGACGCCGATTTCTTTGTGCGAATAACCTTCAAGTTGGTAAAATATAATGGCTTTGTCAATTTTATCCAATTGCTGAATGGCTTTGTAAAAATGCTGCAACTTGATCTCTTGCTCGTCGGCATCGCTTTCTTCTTCTTTAATGTTGTTTGAGGCAATCTCGTACTTATCGACTTTACGCTTTTCCTTTTTTAAAAAAACAATTGAAGTGTTAATCGCCACACGATACATCCAAGTCGAAAACTGACTTTCGCCTTTGAAACTATCATACGCTTTCCATAACTGCAGTACAATTTCCTGAAACAAATCTTTTTGATCGTCGGGATTGTCCATATACATTTTGGAAACCTTAAAAAGAATTCCTTTATGGTTTGCAATGCGGGTTAAAAATTCTTGTTCTTTTGTTTCCAAATCTTTAGTTCATTATTGGTTTTAATGAATATCCGGCTTGTTTTAGTAAATTAATTACACCTTTTTCTCCCGCCAAATGTGCCGCTCCAAAGGCAAAGAAAACACTATCTTTTTGCATCATGTTGGGCATGTCTTTGACCCATTTCGAATTTCGATTGTCCAATAATATTTTCTGCGTGTTGGAAGCCATTGACTCTTTTTCAATCATCATTTGATACAAACCATCGATGTCTTGATTCGTGTACTGCTTGATCATTTCCGTGCACATATTGGCATCAATCTTTTGCAAATAAGCGATCAACCCTTCGTCGGTAAAGGATTGGTTTAAAAATTCGATTTGCTCTGCTACTTTCTCCAAGCCTACAATTGGTTTGCTATTTTCATTGGCTTTGGTGATGAATTCCATTTCATAAAATTTTAAATCCGGGCAGCCGAACGATTTCATAAATAGCAAACTCATTACGGTTTCTAGCGTATAACTGTCTAATTGCGCCAACGTGCCAACGCCATTTTTTTCTAGGATACCTTCAAGATCCGCTTTTTGTTTGGCGGTTAATGTTTTACTCAACGGCTCTTTTCCCATTGCCATTTGCTGCGCTACAGCCATTTCACTAGCATCTGCCATATTAATTTCTAAAGCCAACTTCGATGACTTTGAAAAAGCTTCAGTCGCTTTAGGCCACATCACGAAATCTTTTGCGCAGATCATGTGAACGGTACCAAAAAGATACGACGGTTTTTTTAATCCGTTGCCTGAAACATCCCAAAGCACAGAATTTTTGTTGTTGTTAGTTTGTGCATTGGAAAATAAACTACATCCGAAAGCGATAACTACAAGAATGGTTTTGATTAGATTTTTCATAATTCTTTTTTTGATTAATGATTGAAGACTGATTTTTTGATTACAGCTCGTAAGTAATCAAAGTTTTCAAACGTTACAAAAAGAAATTATTTTTTTATAGAAGTGATTGAAGACAAGCCATCAACGATGTGATTTCTTGCGCAGTGTTATAACTGTGAATGCAAAATCGGAGGCGTTCTTGTCCTTCGGGAACTGTCGGAGAAAGAATGGGTCTAACGTCAAAACCATTTTGCTGCAATCTTGAAGCAATGTTTTTTACTTTTTCATTGCCGGGAATAATGGCGCTTTGAATGGCAGATTTGCTGCGCACAAACAAGGGTTTCAAACCCAATAATTGTTTTTGTTGGTTGAAGACATTGATGTTATTTCGAAGTTCTTCTTGTGAAAGTTGATCTTGCTGTAAAGTTTCATAAGCAATATAGATCGTTGCAATAGCGTGTGGTGAAAGTCCGGTGGTATAGATAAAACTGCGTGCAAAATTAACGAGATAGTTTTTGAGTTCATTACTTCCTAAAATCGCGGCACCATGGCAACCCAATCCTTTTCCGAAAGTGACTATTCTTGCAAAAACTTTATCCTGAAACTGCAGACTTTGTACCAAACCTTCGCCATGATCTCCAAAAACACCGAGCGCGTGTGCTTCATCAATGACGATGTAGGCTTCATACTTTTCGCTCAGTTTGACGAGTTCTTCAAGATTCGGTGTGTCGCCATCCATGGAGAAAACAGATTCAGTGACGATGTATATGGTTGGCGGTTGTTGGTTGTCGGTTGTTGGTTGGCGTTGGGTAAGCAAGCGCTCAAGATCTTCGAAGTTGTTGTGCTGATATTTGAATGATCTTGCGTTTGATAACCTAATGCCGTCACGGATTGAAGCGTGGCATAGTTCGTCGTATAAAATGAAATCGCCTTTTTGCGGCACGCTACCGAAGAAACCGACGTTGGCATCGTAACCTGAATTAAAAATGAGTGCCGATGCTGTTTGATGAAATTGGGCGATATGATTTTCGGTTCTTTCGTATAATGGGTGGTTTCCTGAAAGCAAGCGTGAACCTGTTGCGCCGTTTTCGATATAATGATTGTCGATTAGGAATTGATGCGTTTGGTGAAAAATGGTTGCGGATTTGGCAAAACCCAAATAATCGTTCGAAGCAAAATCGATGTTGGAAGTCGGCGGAGGCAATTGGCGCACCGCGTTGTTTTGCTTTCTGGTTTCGAGTTTGTCGGTCAGGTTTTTTGGAAACTTCATGGAAGCAAAGTTATGGTTTTTGAGAAAACATTCATTTAGGTATTGCGAAAATAAAATTATTGTTTTTAATTGTTTTATTATTGTTTATCAATAATTTTTATATATTTGACCCAACTTAAAACACAGAAAAATGAAAAAAATTCACCAACTTAAAAGCATCTTGGATATTGTTATCGTATTCTCAATGATTGTAATGGCTGTCGGTTTACTTGGTTTACTTTATGGTTTAGTGACGGGCAACATGTCGAAAATGAATGTCGAAATCGCGGGACAAAAAATCGATCATTTCGAAGCGGATTTTATTGTCGTAGCATTAATGATGGCCATTGGCTATGCTTTGTTTATTTATGCGATTTATGAGCTCAAAAAACTCACAGCGATGTTTGTCAGAAAAGAATTTTTTACGGATTCGTCTGTCAAATCTTTGAAATTGATTGGTGTTTCTATGCTGGCTTCTTCTGTGTTGGTGATGATTCCGGCATATATTTATGGTGTGCTAAACGATGCAACAACACATATCATGATGAGTCCGATCAAGCCTGAGTCGATGGCGTTTTCTATTATCATATCTTTGTTCTTTATTATTTTGAGTTACATTTTTAATGAAGCTAAAATAATTAAAGACGAAAATGAACTCGTAATCTAAACCATGCCTATCGTTTTAAATCTTGATGTTATGCTTGCCAAGCGGAAGATGCGGTCGAATGAACTCGCCGAACGCATTGGGATCACTACGGCTAATCTTTCGATATTGAAGACGGGGAAAGCCAAAGCGATTCGGTTCTCGACGCTAGAGATGATTTGCGAAATTCTCGAATGCCAGCCAGGTGATATTTTGGAATATGTGGCGGAAAAGTAATTTTGGGAATGATTGCCCTAGCCCGGATGGCAGCGGTTATCCTTTTGGGCCGGCGTTCGGCGCAAAAGATAGTAGCGTACAGCCGGAATAGCTACTAGAAACTGACTAGAGAAAAGCCTCACTGGCGAAGCAAATGATTTCATCCTAAATAAAAAACGCCCGACAAATGCCGGGCGTTTTTAGTGTAGTTTATCTTGTTTAGTCGACTAGGACAATGACTTTGTTGTCTTTCATCTCGATGGTTCCCGAATCAATTTTGAGCGTGTAAGTCTGCTCGTTGATTTTGGTGAATTTCGCAACGACATCTTTGTCGATTTTGAAACTTGTTGCCGCAATCTTAACCTCGCCTGCTTTTAGTGTTGCTACTATCGGCGCGTGATTATTAAGGATCTGAAAACTACCATCAACACCCGGAAGTGATACCGAAGTGACTTCGCCTTGGAACAATTTTGATTCTGGTGATACTATTTCTAACAACATAATTGATAATTGATAATTGATAATTGATAATTGAAATTCGCAACCAACAATTCATTATCAATTGTTAATTGTTAATTATCAATTGACTATGCTTCTGCCAACATTTTTTGTCCTGCTTCTACTACATCTTCGATGGTTCCTTTTAAGTTGAACGCTGCTTCTGGCAAGTGGTCTAGTTCGCCGTCGATGATCATGTTGAATCCTTTGATCGTGTCTTTAATGTCGACCAAAACGCCCGGAATACCTGTAAACTGCTCCGCCACGTGGAATGGTTGAGACAAGAAACGTTGTACACGACGCGCTCTAGACACGGAAAGTTTGTCTTCTTCCGACAATTCTTCCATACCCAAGATCGCAATGATATCTTGCAATTGTTTGTATTTCTGAAGGATTTCTTTGACTCTTTGTGCGCAGTCGTAGTGCTCAGCTCCTAATATTTGTGGCGTAAGGATTCTTGACGTAGAATCGAGTGGATCTACTGCTGGGTAAATTCCAAGCTCGGCAATCTTACGTGACAATACTGTTGTTGCATCTAAGTGGGCAAATGTTGTTGCTGGAGCTGGATCGGTTAAGTCATCCGCAGGCACGTATACCGCTTGTACTGATGTAATCGATCCTTTATTGGTTGATGTAATACGCTCTTGCATCGCACCCATTTCTGTTGCTAAGGTTGGTTGGTAACCTACCGCAGATGGCATACGACCTAGAAGTGCCGATACCTCAGAACCTGCTTGGGTGAAACGGAAGATGTTATCAACGAAGAAAAGAACGTCTTTTCCTTGGTCTGAACCTGCACCGTCACGGAAGTATTCTGCGATTGTCAATCCTGAAAGCGCTACACGAGCACGGGCTCCAGGTGGTTCGTTCATTTGTCCGAAAACGAACGTTGCTTTTGATTCTCTCATTCCCGGCATATCTACTTTAGACAAATCCCATCCGCCTTCTTCCATAGAATGCATAAAAGCGTCACCGTATTTGATAATGCCTGACTCAAGCATCTCACGAAGCAAGTCATTTCCTTCACGCGTTCTTTCACCAACTCCTGCGAATACTGAAAGTCCACCGTGACCTTTTGCGATATTGTTGATCAACTCCTGAATCAATACTGTTTTCCCAACACCGGCACCACCGAACAAACCGATTTTTCCTCCTTTTGCATAAGGCTCGATCAGGTCGATTACTTTGATTCCTGTGAATAAAACTTCAGAGGAAGTTGATAAATCTTCGAATTTTGGAGCCGCTCTGTGAATTGAAAGACCATTGTTGCCATCTTTTGGCAATTCCCCTAAACCATCGATAGCATCTCCGATGACGTTGAACAAACGTCCGTAAACGTCAGCGCCGATTGGCATTTTGATTGGATTTCCTGTTCCTACAACTTCATAACCTCTGCTCAAACCGTCGGTTGAATCCATAGAAATGGTACGTACCGTGTTTTCACCAATGTGTGATTGTACTTCAAGTACCAATAAAGTACCGTCTTTTTTAGTGATTTCTAGTGAATCATAAATTTTTGGAAGTTCAACATCCTTACCGTTGAATACTACGTCCACGACCGGACCGATGATTTGTGCAACTTTTCCTATTACTTTTGACATTGCTTATGTATTTATTAAATAGCTATTTAGGTTTGTGAAATTGCAGATTGAAAAGACCTGTTTTTTTCGTGTGCAAAGATAATTTTTTAAAATAAAAAATCAATATTATTTTGATAAAAAAATCTGCGTTTTTTGATGGATTCTCAGTGAATTGATTTTAAAGGAATAAAGTTGATGTTGTTGGAATAAAAAAACCACCAACCGAAGCTGATGGTTTTGAAGCATAATGGTAAATTTTTCTATTGTAGAAACGTAGGGTAACTCGCTGGAAAATCTTGCGGTTTGTATTTTTTAAATGAAGATCCGTATGCCTTTTCGATAGCTTCCAAAAACTTGTTCGCTATATAAGCGTTGGCTCTGGCAGTGAGGTGCACGCCGTCTAAACCGAAGGCGCCACCTTGCACGTACTGGCTTGTGAAGTGATAGGTTCCGAAAAGGATTCCTCCGTTGGCTAGTTGGTTAAGTACTGCGTTCGCATCTACAAAGGCCAATCCTTTGGCATCGGCTTGTGCTTTTATCGTTTCATTGTATGAAGCGGTCGCCGTTCTAATTTCTGCCACTTCTTTTTTAGAAAGCACCCATCGGTCTTGCAACGGAAATTGTGTTCCGTTTCCTGCGGCAAGATGTACTTGTGCGCTTACATTTTGTGAACTCAAAACAATATAGTCTTCCGCAGTAGTGAATCTCATTTTTATTAAACCGGGGTTAAGAACACTAATGTCGGTAAGATATTCATCAACCATTACGACCGGTTTTTTCGTTCCGGCAGTAAAAACTATTGTCCTTTGAACGCGTTCTTCTTCCGTAATCAATCCTAAATTTTTCGCCGCGGTCAATCCACCATTGTAAGCTGCATATCCTGCATTTAACTGATCGACTTGAACCTGCGTTAGTGACGGAACCGGATTGTATCCTACAGTAGTTAAGAATGGAATAGAAGCAACATCTGGAATATTAGCTACCACGCCTTTTGCTCCTGCAGAAGTTAATGTTGCAATTAAAGCCGCGTACGTTCCATCAAAACCAACTCCTGGAGCGCCAGTTGTAGGTGTAATCGGGTCTGAACCGTCGCCACCGGTAGTGGCATAGCCTAGAACATCATTGTTTCCAATCCACAACGAGAAGAAGGTTGGTGCTTGCGCCATAGCATCGGCTATAACCGAAGTACTTCCACTAGAGGCAAAACGCACAAAATAAGGATTTGCCGTTGGTGGAACCGAGAGTAATCCAGCTGGATTCCCGTAATTCGGCGCTAACAAATGGAAACTTTTTGCTCCGGGTACGCCCAAATTGTTAAATGTTCCTGTCAATGGCGCAAATACTTCAGTTGTCGGTGTTCCTGGAATAGGATCCACGGTAGCTGCCGGATGCGATGGCGTTATGACGCTGTTATAAAACAATCTATTTCCAAAAGCAGGATTCTGACTTCCAAGGAATAAAAGGCCACCAAAATTATCATTGGTATAAGGAATGTTGAAAGCACCTCCGCCAACCGTCGCAAATTGATCTGCCATCAATTTCGGATACGCATTCATTTGCCCAGCTTTGAATAATGCTTTGTCGGTATATCCTGCGGTTATAGAATTTCCCAACGCAACATACTTAGAAAAATCCGCAGAGCCTGGAGAAACAACGACTTCGGGTTCGATTCCGGAAGTGTCTACATCATCTTGTGAACAGGATACTATTCCTAAAGAAGCAACTAATATCCATTTTATATTTTTTATCATGATTCTTAAGTTTTAAATGTAATTAAGGGTTGATTGTCCATGAAACTAAGTACACCTGTCCGATACGGCCAGCACCAATAACCTGGAGATAATCGTCTCCACCAATATTGGCACCACTCAGTTTTATAACGGATTTGATTGCCGGAATGCTATAACTAATTTGGGCATCGAAAACAGTAACCGCAGGAATGGTTCCATCAGCAAATGAAGACTGCCATAAATACTCGCTACTCCATCTTGCATTGATATTAAATCCGAAATTCTTAAAAAGTTTTTCGTTCCCGATTGATCCTTTTACGCGGTGTTTCGGTGTGTTGAATCCTGCGATGAAAGAAGGGTCTCTTTCTTGATCGAATTCAAACTGCGCATGATTATAATTCACGCCCAATTCAAAATCTTTATATACTTTTTTACTAACGCCTACGCCAAATCCCAACGATTTGATTTCGGTAGCCGAATTTGAATATACTTGAAAAGTTCTGATATCCCTGTTTCTAATTGCTTGGATTGCTAAATCTGATAATGGCAACCCTTCCTGTGCTACCCCATAATAAGGAATGACCAATCTGCTTGTGCTCAAGAAATCGTTGTATATGTTGTAATAGCCGTTGATGTCTACAGACAAACCGTTATCTAAGACGGATTTGTATCCTAATTCGAAAGCTTTAACCTGTTCGGGCTTAACCAAAGATGGTGTAGTTGCTAACTTTAAATCGGCAGTATTTTGAGTGATTGCGAATACCTTGATCGATGGATCTGTAAAGGCAGGTCTAGTGTATGCGTCAGTACCTGTGAACGTAACCTGTGTCTGAGGATCTACCAATAATTGACCTGCTGCACTGATATCCAATGTCTCCGTATATCGCGCCAAATTGTCTTCCTGAGATCCGATCAATGCGAACGGTCCTAGGTCTAACCCGATGAATAAATCCTGAGTCGTCGGATTTCTGAAACCCGTTTGGAATGAGGCTCTAAACACATGGTTTTTCTTTTCTCCGGCAGCGTAAACCAATGAAATCCTTGGCGACACGAATCCTTTGAAAAATTCTGATTTGTCGTAACGAATCGAACCTGTGAATTTCAATCGGTCTTCCAGTACTTTTTTCTGTACTTGGGCATACGCGCCAAATTCGGTGTAGTCTATCGTTCCGTCATAATCGGTAAAAATTGTTCCTTGCGAGTCTAATGAATATTGTCTGAATGATCCGCCCACTTGGAACTCGGCGACTTTAATGATGTCTTTAAAATTGTAATTCGCATCCGAATGGTAAATTTTTGATTGGTCAATAAATTTAGCACCTTGTGTAAAATCCGGATTCTGAACAATTGCCGCTAAAGCCGTATTATATTCCGGAGTACCTACCTGAAGACGCGGTGCACCATTCGGTACAAGATTCAATGGGTTTGCCCCGAGATTCGGAACTGCCGTGATGTTATTATCCGCAAAATTCCTTGCGTATTGAGACGCCTGCACGCCGGTAAAACCAAGTCCGATTTGGGATTGCAAATAGGCCGTTACATAATCTTTATACCAGTTGGGATTCGTTTTCACGACGCTGTTTAAATTCCATGCAGCAAAACGCATATCATAAGAATCACCAGCATCTTCGGTAGTCATGTAACCACGTACGAAGAAATTCTTGCCTTTGATTTCAATTTTGCTTTGTTGCATGATGAAATTTTCCAAGCGGTATCTGTTTGCTCCTTGATACGTCGTGTTTCCAACCCCTACTTTATGCTGTAGGATGACTTCGAAATCATTTTTCCATGGTTTGAAGTGCAACGAGAAATCAGCTTTTACATTCTCAACCTTATTGTCATTCAAGTCTTGCTCTCTGTAACCGGTTCTGCTCACGGCGCCAACATTAGGAATGAAGTTCGTGACCTCATCGCCATAGGTATTCAAGCCGTCATAATTCGGATTGTTTTCATGACCAACGGTGCCGCCCGACATGCTTCTGTCATCGGCAGGAATCCATTCGGTCGCTTTCATAAAAGTAAGGTTTGCTTTGGCTGCAATATAATCGCTGAATTTATGTGCTACGCGGATACCGAAATCATAGTAATCATTTGTGCCCGCTGCATCTTGAACTGTTTGTCCGTATTTTCCATACACGCTAATGCCTTGATAAGTGAAAGGGCTTTTGCTGTTCATGAATAAAACCCCGTTGAAAGCGCCTGCGCCATACAAGGCTGACGAAGCTCCGGGAAGCAACTCTACGCTGGCTACGTCGAGTTCAGAAAGCCCAATTAGGTTTCCTAAAACGAAGTTCAGTGCCGGCGATGAATTATCCATTCCATCTACCAACTGCAGAAATCTGTTGTTCGCAATCGTCGCAAATCCTCTGGTATTGATGGATTTGAAGTTAATGCTGCTGCTGTTTGAATGTACCTCTTTGAGATTTTCGAGCCCATCATAAAAGGTGGGTGAAGAGGTCGCCTTGATTTCTTTCAATCCCATTCTTTCAATGGTAACCGGAGATTCTAAAATTCGTTCCGGGGTTCTCGATGCCGAAACAACGATCTCATTCAATTTCGTTTCTTCTTCCTGAAGCACAACGACTACTTTTTGATTGTTTGAAGTGATCGACAAACTTTGCTTTTGGTAGCCTACGCTCGAGACTTCAATAGCGAACGGTAATTTTGTTGCGCTGTCGAGCTTAAAATTACCATCGGAGTCTGTCGTGGTTCCGGATGAATCTCCAGCGACTTTAACATTGGCTCCCGGAATGGGTTGCTTGTTACCATCAGTAACAGAACCTGAGACTGCATTCTGAGCATTGATGATGCAACAGAAAAACAGTGACATGACGAATAAGTACAATTTCATTGGGTTTAGGTTTGTTGGTTTATGTAGCCAAAATACAAATATTTTTATCATTTATCAGAAAAGCCGAAGTAAATTTCATAATCCTCAAAAGATGGCTTTTTATTGATAATTTGATACTAAGGCCTCTTTTTAAGTTTTTGTTAACATATTGGCAATATGCTTAAAAAAAATATTATGCACGCCTATAAAATGACATTGAAATTGAATTAATCTCAATAAAAAAATAAAAAAAAAGCATAAAAAAAGCGAGACTAAATCCCGCTTTCTAAATCAATTTTTTTGTTTTTATTCTACTGTAACCGATTTGGCTAAGTTTCGTGGCTGGTCCACATTGCAACCTCGCATAACCGCGATGTGATATGAAAGCAATTGCAACGGTATCGTCGTCAGCAATGGCGATAACGCATCTGAAGTTTCAGGAACTTCAATAACGTAGTCTGCCAAATCACGCACTTGTACATCACCTTTGGTAACGACGGCAATGATTTTCCCGCTTCTCGATTTAATTTCCTGAATATTACTCACAACTTTATCATAATGCCCCTGTTTTGGAGCGATTACAATCACCGGCATTTGTTCGTCAATCAAAGCGATTGGACCGTGCTTCATTTCTGCCGCAGGGTAACCTTCAGCGTGGATGTATGAAATCTCTTTTAATTTCAATGCGCCTTCTAAAGCAACCGGGAAATTATAACCTCTACCCAAGTAAAGGCAATTGGTAGCATCTTTAAATTTAGCTGCGATTTCTTTAGCCTTATCATTGGTTTCCAATGCTTCTTTGACTTTTTCCGGAATAAGTTCCAGTTCCTGTAAGTAACGGTGGAAATCAGAATTTGAAAGTGTTCCTTTAGCTTTTGCCAAACGCAAGGCAATCATTGTCAATACCGTAATTTGCGTTGTAAAGGCTTTCGTTGAGGCCACGCCAATTTCCGGCCCAGCATGCGTATAAGCGCCTGCGTGTGTTTCGCGGGAAATGGATGAACCGACAACGTTGCATACTCCAAATACGAAGGCACCTCTTTCTTTGGCTAACTTTATTGCGGCTAAACTATCGGCTGTTTCTCCTGATTGGGAGATTGCGATTACAACATCACCTTTGTTGATGATTGGATTTCTGTATCTGAATTCAGATGCATATTCAACCTCAACAGGGATCCGGGCAAATTCTTCAATGATATATTCTGCTACGAGACCCGCATGCCAAGATGTTCCGCAAGCGATAATTAAAATTCTTTGGGCGTTTAGGAATTTTTCGAGATTGTCTTCAACACCAGCCATTTGGATGATGCCTTGGTTTGCCAACAAACGACCTCTATAAGTGTCTTTGATTACGCTCGGCTGCTCGTATATTTCTTTGAGCATAAAGTGGTCGTAACCCCCTTTTTCGATCTGCTCGAGATTCATTTTCAATTCCTGAACGTACGGATCGACCAAAGAGTCGTCTTTGATTTTTCTAATTTTTAATGGCTTGTGCAAACGAACGATTGCCATTTCTTCATCTTCCAAATAAATTGCATTCGAAGTATATTCAATGAAAGGAGAGGCATCCGATGCAATAAAAAACTCATCGCTTCCCACGCCAATCGCCAACGGGCTTCCTAATCTTGCCACGATGATTTCATCCGGATTGTTTTTATCGAATACACAAATCGCGTACGCACCAACCACTTGATTTAGAGCTACCTGAACGGCTTTCCCCAATTTCAGATTGTCTTTTTTCTGAACTTCCTCGATCAAATTAACGAGCACTTCAGTATCGGTATCCGATTTAAAAACATAGCCTCTTTTAATCAGCTCTTTTTTAAGCGGTTCGTAATTCTCAATAATTCCATTGTGAATGATGGATATGTTTCCTGAGTTAGACAAATGCGGATGCGAATTGACGTCATTTGGAACACCATGTGTAGCCCAACGCGTATGACCCATCCCTATATTTCCCACTGTAGTGTTCTCTTTTACAGCTCTTTCTTCGAGGTCCGAAACCTTACCTTTAGTTTTGGAAACTTTTAATTCCTTTCCGTCATAAAGCATAATTCCAGCACTGTCATAACCTCTGTATTCTAAGCGCTTCAATCCTTTAATGATAATAGGATAGGCTTCTCTAAATCCGATATAACCGACAATTCCACACATAAATTAGTTTTGTTTAGGTTTAGTATAATAAATTTTAAGTTGTATTCTCTTTTCGTAACCATCTGCTCCAACCGGGATGTCGCTTCCATATAATATCGTTCCCAACGGATTGATAATTGATGCTACTGGTATTTCTTTAATATCGGCTGTTGGCGGCGTCTTTACTTTTCTGTTCGTAAAATCGGCAATGTTCTCGGTCACCACCAACCCCAATCTGACATTTGTTGAATCGATGTTGTTAATTAATCCACGAATATGATTGGTGAGTCTGATCTTATATGATGTTCCTCTTCCGTCGGTCTGACGTATAATGCCATCATGAGTCGATTTACCATACTTGGGCTTTGATGATGAAGTTTGATCTAAAAAGTAATCCACCAAAGGTCTTTTGTTTTTGATATCATATAAATAAATCCGATTCGGCTCTTCAGCTAATGGGCCCATTGCGGTCTTATCGATGTGGAACGTTAAGCTTGCGTCATTAACAAGCCAATTGCTATCGCGAAGCTCTTTTAATTTATCTGCAACACCATCACCATCTGTGTCTGGACCGAAAAGGTCAATCACTGCCATCGAACCTTCGCCGCCTTTTAAATAGATATTATTGGCATTGTGAACTAGCGTCGATTGTGTATTGAGTAGGTTCACTGACTTTCCCCTGAGATTCAAAACAAAAGTCTTTTCAACGGTCTCTGGGTTCGGCACTGCTGCTGTTGGCGCTGTTTCGAATTGGGTGTATTTAATCGTAATTTTTCCACCGTCAACATTCAGTAATGCCATACAGCCGGGATCGCTGCCGGAATAATCAACATGAAAATACAATCCGCGGAAATATTCCTTAAGTGCATTGTTGCTGATTAACTTGTCCGCAGGTGCATTGAAGATTTTATTCTTGAAGAAAGTCTTATTCAAATATATCTTCATTGCTGGTGCAGAACGAATGTCAGCAGGTGTTGGGTCTTCATCGGTTACGACACCGGGCTCAACAATCTGGGCAGGACTAAAAATAAAATTGTCGTTCTGACTGGTATCGGTCGTATCATTAATCTGGGCTCCTTTTGCATCAAAAAAAGCTTGATCCTGATTGCTATAATATCGTTGGGTGCCTTCTGTGAGAACCGGATCTAAATCTCTTATGTAAAAGCCCGACTCATAAATCCGCAGTTGAATTTTTGAATTTATCGGACCATAAATAGAATCTAAAGTGTAAGGCGTTACGCCATTTTCATTCGTTGTACCGGCCGTGCTGAAATACGGTAACGTTAACACAACACTTGTAATCTTCGGATTCAAGTTCGAATCGAAAGTACGTCCTAACGATGCGTCGTCCATTTGAACTTGAACGGCCAGATTGGCTTTAGATACTCCAAATACCGGATTGTTGTAAATTCCTAGTGCATTGATGGGCAAATCTAAAGTTTCTACGGGACCCGTATTAACATTGAGTGCTTTTACATCGTAGGTTTCCGGCGTGCCGGTTTCAAAATTATTGCCGCCGATAATATCGGAACCCAATTCATTCGAATCATTGTCGCATGATAGGGTGCTATTGACTAAAATGGCTAAAAAAAGTGATTTTACAAAAATGCTTTTATACATATTCTCTTATTGCTTTTAAATTTACAGAACCGTGTTTTTGTAGAAATTCGTATACGCTTCTGCAAATTGATCTTTGGGCGTGAAAGGTAAAAAAGGTTTACCCGAAGATTCAATATATTGTGTTAAACTTGGAGAAAGGTTATCCGAAGCAACAATCACCGCATCCGAGTGACGAATTGCCGTCATCATAACATGTTCATAATCCGGAGTGGCCAGATCTTGTATGGCTTCTTCGGGAATATTGTCGAATTTAACCTTATTGATCATCTCTACATCAAGACTTCCATCGAAAGATTGGCTATATACTGATGTAACGATTTTCGTATCCACGAATAAGGCTTCATCTTTATAATAATGTTTCATATAAACCGGGAGCATCGAAGCCAGCCATCCGTGAACATGGATGATATCAGGAACCCAATTGAGTTTCTTAACGGTTTCCACAACACCTTTAGCAAAGAAAATGGCGCGCTCGTCATTGTCAGGATACAGCGCCCCTTCTTCATCAGTAAAAGTAGCCTTACGTTTGAAATACTCGTCATTATCAATGAAATAAACTTGTATTCTCTCTTTTGGAATCGAAGCCACTTTGATGATCAATGGCATATCCAAATCGTTGATTACCAAGTTCATTCCCGACAAGCGAATTACCTCATGCAGCTGGTGTCTTCTTTCGTTAATATTCCCGTATCGTGGCATAAAAATCCTAATCTGTCCGCCCTGATCATTGATCATTTTGGGTACATCATATGACATCAAAGAAACTTCATTCTCAGCCAAATAAGGGACCACTTCAGATGATACGTATAATATCCTCTTATCCTCCATATTGTAATTTACTTTTACTAATTGTCAACAAAAAACAGGCAAAATTACAAAAATTTACGCAGGTATTAACTAAAATCTTAAGTTTGCATTCTATTGAAGAATACTTTTCATGAAAATTTTCGAGAAACAAGTCGATTTGAATGCCCATCTTATGTCGATTTCGAATGCAAGTTCCACGATCGGTTTTGTCCCTACAATGGGTGCACTGCATAACGGTCACCTATCTTTACTGCAAGAATCCAACAAAAATAACACGTACACTGTTATTAGTATTTTTGTAAATCCAACACAGTTCAACAATCAGGAAGATCTCGAAAAATATCCTAGAACTTTAGACCATGATGTCCGGAAGATCAAGACAATTTCAGACGACATCATTGTTTATGCGCCAACTGTTGAAGATATTTATCAAGGCAAAACCGTTTCGCAACATTTTGATTTCGATGGATTGGAACACCAAATGGAAGGTCAATTTCGTCCTGGACATTACGATGGGGTCGGAACGGTTGTAAAAAGGCTTTTTGAAATTGTGAAGCCAACACACGCTTACTTCGGCGAAAAAGATTTCCAGCAACTGCAAATCGTAAAAAAACTAGTGCAAAAATTAGAAATGTCCATCACCGTCGTCGGCTGTCCAATTCATAGGGAAAAAAATGGCTTGGCGATGAGTTCTAGAAATGAACGGCTGTCGGCGACCGAAAGAAAAGAAGCTGCCATCATCTACAAAACATTAAAAACAGCGAAATCAAAATTTAAAAACCAAAGTGCTTCTGCCATTAAAAATTTAGTATCTAAAACCTTCGAGAAGCTACCAAACATTACTTTAGAATATTTTCAAATTGCCGATGAAGACACTTTATTGCCGCCAATGCGAAAAAATAAATTCAAGAAATACCGAGCATTCATAGCCGTTTTTATCAATAACATCAGATTAATCGATACGATTTCACTCCATTAAAATTCCCCAACCATGCAAATAGAAGTTGTAAAATCGAAAATCCACCGCGTCACAGTGACCGGCGCAGACCTCAATTACATCGGTAGCATTACGATCGACGAAGTTTTGATGGAGGCCTCAAACATCATCGAGGGCGAGAAAGTTTCCATTGTCAACATCAACAACGGTGAGCGCTTCGACACTTACGCCATCAAAGGAAACCGAAACAGTGGCGATATTGTACTGAATGGTCCGGCGGCGAGAAAAGTGCATAAAGGCGATGTTATCATCATCATGTCTTATGCACTTCTAGAATTTGAAGAAGCCAAAAAATTCAAGCCTTGGTTGGTTTTTCCCAACGAGAAAGACAACTCTCTAACTTAGTATCGAAGTATCATGAACAGAAAACGGTCGCAGCCAGATGACGCTGATTTTGCGAAAGACAAAACGTCTGAAGGCATTCCTATTTCAAAACAAGTCGGTAAGTGGTTATCGATTCTGCTGCCCGTTATTATTGGTATTTTCCTGACTTTGTATACTTACAACTCTTTTTCAGCTGCGCAGATTGCTGAAATCGAGAGTTATTTCAAAAACGCCAACTATTACTACATCTATCTTGCAGCCGGTGTTGCCTTTTTAGGCAATATCTCGCGGGCTTACCGCTGGAAATTTTCACTCGAACAAATGGGATACAAGTCTACTTTTGCCAATAATTTTATGGCGGTCAGCATCGGTTATGTTTTGAATTTAACGGTTCCCAAATCAGGCGAAGTCACAAGAGCTTTGATTGTAAAAAAATACAATGGCATTCCGTTCGACAAAGGTTTTGGCAGTATCGTAGCTGAGCGGATTGTCGATATGGTCGTCCTATTATTTTTTATGATGCTTGCAGTTTATCTGCAATTCAACATCGCGAAGTCTTTCATATTAGATAAAATTCCGATGGTAAAATTATTGCTGCTTTTGAGTGCCGCATTGGTACTTTTTATACTGGTCATCTTGGTTTATCGATATTCGAAAGCAACATGGATACTGACTTTAAAGCAAAAAGTTTCGGGGCTTCAAGAAGGTGTTTTGAGTATTGTTTATATGAAAAAAAAATGGGCGTATTGCTTTCATACGTTGTTCATTTGGATGAGTTACATATTGACTTTCTACATCGCCATATATGTATTTCCCGAGACAAGCAGCTTGTCATTAGGCGCCGTGGTAACATCATTCGTTGTCGGCAGCATCGCAATCGCTTTTACCAATAGCGGCTTCGGATCGTACCCGTTTTTAATTGCTAAAATTTTGCTTTTCTACTCGATTCCCGAAACTACCGGAAATGCTTTCGGATGGATCCTATGGACATCCCAAATGTTGCTCGTGCTTACCTTAGGCCTGATCTCATTTATCTTATTGCCTGTGCTCAACAGAAAGAAATAAAATCATTATCTTGCTCACTGTTTTTATTAACGACCACAACCAATTCCAAAAACATGAAAAAATTAGTTTTCTTCGTTTATGTTTTCTGTTCTCTCCAAGCTTATTGTCAAAAAATTCCCGAAAAAGTATTCTCACCTAAACTCAATGAAGAGCGGGAAATAACCATCGGACTGCCCCCTTCCTATTTAACGAACCCAAACAAAAAATATCCATTATTGATCGTTTTAGATGGCGATTACCTGTTCGATCCGTTCCAGGGTGCTTTAAACTACGGTGCTTATTGGGACGATTTGCCCGAAGTCATCATTGTTGGTGTTAATCAAAACAAAAACAACGAACGCGAAACCGATTGCACAATTGATCAAAACACGGGACTTCCCGATGAAAAAGGCAACCAATTTTTTGAATTCATCGGCATGGAACTCGTCGGCTACATGGAAAAAAAATACCGAATCGCGCCTTTTAAAATTATTGCAGGACACGATATTACAGCTGGATTTTTAAATTTTTTCCTATACAAAGAAAAACCGTTGTTCGACGCCTACATTTCAATGAGCCCAGAGCTTGCAACCGGTATGGAGCAAAATCTTCCGAACCGATTTAATGTTTTAGAGCAACCTATCTATTATTATCAGTCGACTGCCGACGGTGATGTCAAAAAAATGCAGGCACGTATCAAAGCGCTTGATGTGGATTTGAAAAAAATCACAAAACCAACAATCAATTATAAGTTCGATGAGTTTAAAGGCGCTTCCCATTACTCGCTGGTTTTACATTCAATACCCAATGCGCTGTATCAGTTTTTCTCCGTGTATCAACCTATTTCAACTTCTGAATTCATCGAGAAAATCTCAATTCTGCCGTCTGGTTATGTAGATTATTTAATCAATAAATACAATACCCTCGAGAAATCGTTGAACATAAAAATGCCGATTCGCATCAACGATTTCAAAGCCATCGAAGCGGCAATTCTTAAAAATAAAGCGTACACAGAATTCGACAAACTCGCTGACTTAGCCAGAAAAAATTATCCAAAATCAATGCTGTACGATTATGAGATGGCGATGATGTATGAAAAAACCGGCGATATCAAAAAAGCGGTCAAATCATACCAGAACGCGTTTCAAAAAGAAGAAATCGGCGACTTAACCAAAGACATGATGCTCGACAAAGCAGACGAACTAAAGAATCAGTAAGTGCTATGTCAAAAGTAAAAACTTCTTTTTTCTGCCAGAATTGCGGCACGCAGTATGCCAAATGGCAAGGTCAATGTAATGCGTGCAAAGAATGGAATACCATTGCCGAAGAAATCGTTCAGAAAGAGGAAAAAGTCGCTTGGAAATCGGCAAGCTCCGAAAACAAAAAAGCAGCCACACCATTAAAGATAAAAGAAATTGATGCCGCTCAGGAAGTGCGCATGAATACGCTCGATGGTGAACTCAATCGCGTACTCGGTGGCGGCATCGTTCCAGGTTCGTTGATCCTATTGGGCGGAGAACCAGGTATCGGAAAAAGCACATTGCTGTTGCAGATTTCCCTTAAATTACCTTATAAAACGTTGTATGTTTCCGGTGAAGAAAGCCAAAAGCAGATCAAAATGCGCGCAGAACGCATCACACCCAACGGAGACAATTGCTACATCCTGACAGAAACCAAGACGCAAAACATTTTTCGCCAAATCGAAGCAATCGCACCGGAAATCGTGATCATCGATTCGATTCAAACCTTGCATACCGAATACATCGAAGCGTCGCCAGGTAGCATATCACAAATCCGAGAAACCACGGCAGAGCTCATAAAATTTGCAAAAGAAACCAATATACCGGTCATTCTGATTGGTCACATCACCAAAGACGGAACCATCGCTGGACCGAAAATCCTCGAACACATGGTTGATACCGTACTGCAATTTGAGGGCGACCGCAACCACGTATACAGAATCCTACGTTCGCTCAAAAACCGTTTCGGATCAACCGCAGAATTGGGAATTTATGAAATGCTCGGCAGCGGTTTGCGCGAAGTTTCTAATCCGTCTGAAATACTAATTTCACACAACGACATTTCGCTTTCGGGAACGGCAATCGCATCGACTTTAGAAGGCATGCGCCCATTGATGATCGAGATTCAGGCACTCGTTTCAACAGCCGTGTATGGAACGCCACAGCGCAGCACGACCGGATATAACGCCAAACGACTCAATATGATTTTAGCGGTTTTAGAAAAACGCGCCGGTTTTCGCTTGGGAACCAAAGATGTTTTTTTGAATATCACCGGCGGAATTTCAATTGATGATCCGGCGAATGACCTTGCCGTTGTAGCCGCGATTTTATCCTCGAATGAAGACATTCCGATTGGGGAAGGCTTTTGCTTTGCGGGTGAAGTCGGACTTTCCGGAGAAATACGCCCCGTGAATCGCGTCGATCAACGCATACAAGAAGCTGAAAAATTGGGGTTTACGACCATTTTTGTTTCCAAATACAATAAGATTTCGTTAAAAAATACGTTTATAAAGATTCGATTGGTCTCTAAAATCGAAGATGTTGCGAGCGAATTGTTCGGATAAATAATCAATACATGAAAAAATTATACGTACTGCTTTTTAGTTTGTTGTTTGCTTTTTATTGCTGCAATCAAATCAGTTCAACTTATTACAAAGTCTACGACGACTTTGAAAGTAACCAATGGCAGCAAGCCGACAAAAAAGAATTTTCGTTTTCAATTTCTGAAGGCGCAGCCTATGATGTGACTTTGAAATTAAGCCATGTATACGAATATCAATTCGATACTGTTCCAATGCAGATTCTTATTGTTGATCCAAACGGAAAAAGAGAAGAATTTCCAATCGATTTAAAAATAAAAGATAGCTCAGGAAATGAAATTGGCGAATGTGCCGGAGATGTTTGTGATTTAAAGTACACCATCAAAAAAAATAGCAATTTGCCACAAGGAGATTATAAAGTGACCGTTTCGCATCATTTCAAAGGCCCTTACCTACCAAATATCCTAGGAATTGGTTTGGATATTAAGCGTTCCAATTAAAATTTAGCCCGAAAACCATGAGAACCCGAAAACAAAAAGTAATCTTAACTGCCCAAATCATTGGCGTTGTTTTCGTATCGCTGATCATCGCGGTTTTTGTGTTCCGAGATGCTTTACTTCAAAAGGCGGTCAAGCATGTTTCCCAAAAAATGGAGACGGATTACAACAGCGACTTCACGATTAAAAAAGCAGCTTTCGAAGGTTTCAATTCGGTTGCGATGGAAGATGTACTGCTCGTTCCAAGAGGCGCTGATACTTTACTCCAAATACAATCCATCAAAACGAAAGTCAGTTTCTGGCATTTATTTACGGGCAATTTACAGCTCCAAAATCTGGAAGCCAAAAACGGATTCATACAACTCGTTAGAACCAAATACGGCCGCAATTTCGATGCGTTTCTTCCAAAAAAAGATACCGTAGATACCGGCGAGAAACCAAATTATGCAAAGCTTGCCTACCGATTGCTGAATCGTGGACTGAATTTGATCCCGACTGATATGAACCTGCAGAATCTTACTTTACGGATGAATGATATGGGCAAAAAAGCCACTATGCGCATGAATACGCTGGTGCTGGCCGACAAACAAATGGAATCTGCCATTGAAGTACATACGAATACGTTTTCACAGCGCTGGAAAATTGAAGGTTTTGCCGATCCACGGAACAAACAAACCGATCTGCGTTTTTTCAACATCGATTCCGGTAAAATTAAAGTGCCTTATTTTGACGAGCGTTACGGCATACTATCAAGTTTCGATTCGATCCGCTGGAATGTTTCGAATATCGACATGGATGGCGGCGAACTGCATGTTGACGGGTTCACATCGATTACGAATTTCACGGTTAATCATCCCAAAATAGCAAACAAAGATGTCGTCATTAAAAAAGCGCGTTTCGATTATCACTTGTTGTTTGGAGAAAACTTTGTCGCAGTGGATAGCAGTTCCGTTGCAACTTTAAACCAGATGACCTTTCATCCTTATGTTTCTTATAATAATGAAACGGATAAAATTTACACGTTGAAAGTAGCGATTCCGAAAATGAAAGCCCAAAACTTTATTTCATCGTTGCCCGAAGGATTGTTCAGCCATTTTAAAGGCATGGAAGCGGATGGAAGTTTCGATTATCGCCTTAATTTCGTGTACAATAAAAACAAACCAAATGCGATTGTTCTCGACAGCCAGCTCAACAAACAAAAGCTCGTCATTACCAAATACGGAGAAGCCAATTTGAGTAAACTCAATGGTCCGTTTATGTATCATGCGATTATCAATAATGTGCCGCAGCGTGGCGTGTATGTCGGCGAATCGAATCCGAATTATACGCCGTTGCCCCAAATGTCGCCTTTCTTGCGCAAATGTGTACTCACAACCGAAGATCCGTCGTTCTTCTCGCACAAAGGTTTTATTCAGGAAGCGTTCAAGCAATCGATCGTCAAAAATATCAAAACCAAAAAGTTTTCGCGCGGCGGCAGTACGATCAGCATGCAGCTTATCAAGAATGTTTTTTTAACCCGTGAGAAGACATTGTCACGTAAGGTCGAAGAAATCTTATTGGTGTACATTCTAGAAAACAACAGAATCGTTAGCAAAGAACGCATGCTTGAAGTGTATTTCAATATTATCGAATGGGGACCAAACGTTTACGGTATTGGTGAAGCTGCACAGTTTTACTTTCAAAAACATCCATCAGAACTGACCTTAAACGAATGCCTTTATTTGGCGAATATTGTTCCTAGTCCACGCAAATTTATGTACCAATTCAACGCGCAAGGCAACCTAAAACCGTATGCACTTTCACGCGAAAGAATGCTCAAAAACACGATGATGCGCAGGGGTATGATTGTGTCGTATGATACGATCAACCAACTTCCGATCATGATCACAGGCGCGGCACGTTCTTACATAAAAGTGGAAGCCGAACCGGTCAGTGCAGCAGTGCCAAATGCTATTGAAGAATTTGATTTTTAGCGATTTCTTTAATTATAACTCAAATGTTTGTCTATGAAAAATCCGATTGCATTACTCCTTTTGTTCGTGTTCGGAATCACCTACGCGCAAAAACCGGTATTTACAACCGCCAAAACCAACGCAGCAACGGTTTATTTTAATGCGGCTGAAATTACGCAAACGGCTTCGGCGATGCTTCCCAAAGGCAGCTGTGAAATCGTAGTCAAAAATATAGCCGACTATTTGAATGAAAGCACAGTGCAGATTGGTGCGCCATCTCATGTTACGGTACTTTCGGTGCAGTTTACAAACAACTACATTTCCGAATATGAAATTGATGAGAAATCGCCTTTGATTAAAAAAGTGCGCGACAGCATCAAGCTTGTTGAAAAGGAAATCCAGAAAGTCAATAATGCTAAGGAAGCGGAAGTCAAAACCATTGAATTGCTCGACAAGAACCAGCAGGTTTCTGGTTTGAATTCCGGGTTGAATGTTGCGGAACTCATGAAAATGCTTGCGTATTATAAAACCAAAAGAACCGAAAGTCGCAATGCAATCGATGTGCTTGAAGACCGAAGAATAAAACTAACTGAAACCTTATCAAATCTGCGAAATCGACTCGAAATAAACACGAAAAACGAGGACAAAACCTCGAAAGGAAAACTGGTTATTCAAGTGATGAATGAAATTGCGGGCAATGTTGATTTCAATATCAACTACCTCAGCAACCAAGCATCGTGGTCGCCATTCTATGACTTACGAGCCGACAATATTGCATCGCCAATTAATATGATGTATAAAGCGCAGGTCGTGCAGAATACCGGAATCGATTGGAAAAAAGTAAAATTAACTTTGTCAAGTGGCAATCCGAACCAGAACAATCAGGCGCCGCAACTCAACCCGTGGTTTTTGCAATTCCAAGTTCCGCTTGCCTATCAAAAAGACGACGCCGAAGCCAATTACGGTCGTGAAGAAATTGTTGTTCAGGCAGCTGGCGCGAGAAAGGAAAAGAAAGTATTAGGATATGCCGCAGCACCGATCAATGCGAACATCCTCGAAAACCAACTCAATATTTCTTTCGACATCGACATTCCGTATGATATTCTGTCGAATGGAAAAGCGCATAGTGTGGCTTTGAAAGATCTGAAATTGCCGGCGACCTATAGATACTATGCCGCGCCTAGGGTAGAAAAAGAAGCATTTTTACTCGCTGAAATCAACGACTATTCGAAGTATAATTTATTGCCCGGAGAAGCCAATATTATTTTCGAAGGTTTGTATGTCGGCAAAACGTATATCAACCCGAACCAAACTTCCGATACGTTGAACTTGAGCATGGGTCGCGATAAAAAAATTTCCGTCACCCGGGAAAAAGTAGTCGACAAATCGGGAACGAAATTCCTGTCGTCCAAAAAAGAGCAGACTTTCACGTTTGACATAACGATTAGAAATAACAAAAAAGAAGCGGTGTCACTTTTGTTGAAAGACCAATATCCATTGAGTTCCGACAAGGAAGTTGAAATCAGTTTAATCGAAAGCAACGAGGCAAAAATCAATGTGGAAACCGGAGTATTGAGTTGGGATGTGAACCTAAAGCCAAACGAAACCAAGAAAATCCGCATCAGTTATAAAGTGAAGTATCCGAAAGACAAAATCATTGGCAACCTTTGATATTTTGTAATTTATAAGATTCCGATTATTTCATATGTAATTCAACGTTAATGTAATAACATATCAAAGGTTTATTTATATTTACATTTCTAAATTTAAAAAAAACGCTATGAGATCAATCTTTACTTTCTTAATTTGTCTTTTTGTAGTTCAATTTTCTGATGGCCAGAGTATTGGACTTACGACATTTGTCTCCGGGCTTTCTAGTCCCGTTGACATCGAACACCCGCCTGGCGACCAACGTTTATTTGTCGTGCAACAAGGCGGTGCAATTCGCATCGTAAACCCTAATGGAACGCTAAAACCAAATAACTTTCTAACGCTCACCACGGCAACGATTACGACCGGTGGCGAAAGAGGATTGTTAGGATTGGCATTTCACCCGAACTATGCAACGAATGGTTATTTTTATGTAAACTACACCAACACTGCTGGAAATACAGTAATTGCTCGTTATACTGTCTCAGCCAGCAATCCGGATTTAGCAGATGCGACGACGGCTACACAAATATTAACTATTGCTCAACCGTACTCGAACCACAATGGCGGTTCTTTGAAGTTTGGTGCTGATGGGTATTTATACATCGGAATGGGTGATGGCGGCAGTGCTGGCGACCCTCAAAACAGAGCACAAAACATCAATGAAAATTTAGGAAAAATGCTGCGCATCGATGTAGATTCTGCGTCGCCTTATGGAATTCCTGCAGACAATCCTTATGCGGGCGCCCTCGCTGGAAACGATGAGATTTGGGCTATCGGTTTGCGGAACCCTTGGAAATTCTCTTTCGATATGGCAACCAATGATTTGTGGATTGCTGATGTAGGTCAGAATCAATATGAAGAAATTAACCGAGTTGCTGCTCCAACTACGCCTGGTTTAAACTTTGGCTGGAAATGCTATGAAGGAAATCAAGTGTATTCGTCTTGTACGGGCGTTGCCGTTTTTACTGCGCCGCTCGCACAATATTCCCATAGTGGTGGTGCTTGCTCGATTACGGGCGGTTATGTTTACCGAGGTACACAATATCCTGCTTTGGTTGGAAAATATATTTTTGCCGATTATTGCAGTGATAAAATCGGTTACGTAGGTACTGACGGAATCATCACTTGGAGTTCGGCATTTTCGAATCTCAATGTAACTACCTTCGGGCAAGACATCAATGGTGAAGTGTATGTTGGTGGAACCGGAACCGGTGTTATTTACAAAGCGATCGATACCGCGTTGAGCACAACAAGCTATGATCAGGATAAATTTCAAATTTATCCAAATCCTGCAAGCAATGAATTGTTCCTAAAAACAAACGGATTACAATTTCCTGCAACGCTTACTGTAGTGGATACTTCGGGAAAAACGTTGATGCAACAAACCATTGGCGCTGAAACCAATTCCATTTCTGTTGCGTCACTGCAAAGCGGAATGTATATTGTTTCAATCAATGACCAATCGGGTTTGAATATTAGTTCGAAATTAGCTGTGAAATAACACCTTAAATTATACAATAAAAAAAGGTTCAACAACTTGTTGAACCTTTTTTTATGGATGAAATATTGCTTTATAATTGGTTCAACATTTTAGAAATCTCATCGAGTTTTGGCGTTAGGATAATTTCTATTCTACGGTTTTTGGCTTTGCCTTCCACTGAAGAATTACTGGCCAATGGCGCATATTCGCTTCTTCCGGCGGCAGTCAGATTTTGTCTGTTGATGCTTCTGTTCTCGCCCAAAATCGTCACGATTGCTGTGGCTCTTTTAGTCGATAAATCCCAGTTGTCGGCGATTGGTCCTGTTCCACCATAAGCGTCATCGTCAGTATGCCCTTCGATGAGTACCGAAATATCGGGATTTGCTGCGAGTACTTTTCCGACTTCTACGACGGCTTTTCTGCCTTCTGAACCTACTGCCCAGCTTCCAGAGCCGAATAGCAATTTGTTTTCCATCGAAACGTAGACTTTACCGTTCTTCTGCTGCACAGTCAGTCCTTTGCCTTCAAAACTATTCAGCGCGCTCGACAGTGTTTCTTTTAATTTTCGCATGCTCGCGTCTTTAGCCGCCATCAAGTTTTCGAGTTCGGCGAGTCGCTGTGAACTGGCTTGCAGATCGTTTTTGGCTTTGTCGAGTCGGTTTTGTTCTGCAACCAGCGCTTTTTCTTTGTCGCCCAATTGTTTTAGTAATTCCCGATTTTTACTCATATTGGTTTCTAAAGCATCGTTGCTGTTTTTCTCGAGTGCGGCATACGAAGCCTGTAAAGCTTTGAGGTTGTTGCTTGCCGAAAGATAATCCGCAAGGTTCTTGTCGCTTTCCTGATGCGTCGCTCGGAGTTCTTCTTTGATGGCGTTGTAGGCCATGTCGAGGTCGGCTTTCGACTTTACGCAGTCGTCGGTTTCGTCTTGAATTCTTCGGTTTTCTTTTTTGAGATCGGCGTATTTGTTTTCGAGATCCTGATAGACTTTTTTGGTCACACAGGAAGAAGTCAAAAACAGCAAGGTTAGGAAAAGTGTTATTTTATATTTCATGGTTTTATGTGTTTTGTATTGTTGTTTCCTAACGAATGCCTAGCCCTGATGGCAGCGGTAGCCCGCAACGCAGTGAGGACTTTATCATACAGCAGGTTCCCGGCTCCTAATCGATTTCCACTAAGGTTGGGCAATGGTCGGAATGCTTCGCTTCAGGTAATATGACGGCGCGTTTGATGCGGTTTTTCAAGGTTTCGCTGACGAGGCAATAATCGATGCGCCAGCCTTTGTTGTTACCACGGGCTCCGGCACGGTAACTCCACCAAGTGTAATGATGCGGATCTTTGTTCATATGGCGGAAACTGTCGACAAATCCTGTTTTCATGAAACCGTCAAGCCAAGTGCGTTCTTCAGGTAAAAACCCCGAAACGGTTTTGTTGCGAATAGGATCATGAATGTCGATGGCTTCGTGGCAGATGTTATAATCGCCGCAAATCACTAGGTTTGGAATGGTTTCTTTGAGTTCTGTAATGTAGTTTTGAAAATCGTTCATAAACATAAACTTATGGTCGATTCTTGCGACATTCGTGCCCGACGGCAGGTATAAACTCATCACGGAAACATCGTCAAAATCTACGCGTACGTTTCTGCCTTCAAAATCCATGTGCGCGATTCCGGTTCCGAATTGCACGTTGTTGGGCTTTATTTTCGATAGGATCGCGACACCGCTGTACCCTTTTTTTTCTGCGGGATACCAATAATGATACGGGTAACCTGCGAGTTCGAAATCGAGCAGCGGAATTTGTTCAGGCGTTGCTTTGATTTCTTGAAGGCAAATAACATCCGGGTTTGCGGCTTGCAACCAGGAGATGAATCCTTTGGAAATTGCTGCGCGGATCCCATTGACATTGTAGGAAATGATATTCATGCCAGGCATTTAAAGTTGTTGCCCAAAAGTAATAAAAAAGCGTAAAGTAAAATCAAGAAAAAACAAAGAAATAGAGAATTTTGCTATCTTTGTTTCCGGCTCAACAAACAAAAAAACTACATGGGTTTAGTTACACCTAAAGAAGTTGCAAAAGCAATAAACGCTGAAAAATACGGAGTATTTGGAACTTTTTCAGGCTGGTTATTGATGAAGGTGCTTAAAATTTCTACCCTCAATAAAATCTACGACAGAAACAAACACTTGAAAGATGTTGAGTTCCTGAATGCCATTTTGGATGAGTTCCAAATTAATTTTGACATTCCCGAAGAAGACTTTAAGCGACTCCCGAAAGAAGGCGCCTACATTACGGTTTCGAATCATCCTTTGGGCGGAATCGATGGGATTTTGTTATTGAAGTTGATGTTGGAGCGCGAGCCAAATTTTAAAATCATCGCTAATTTCCTACTGCACCGCATCGACCCGATGAAGCCCTACATCATGCCGGTCAATCCGTTTGAAACGCACAAAGATGCTAAATCGAGTGTGGTCGGCATCAAAGAAACACTACGCCATTTAAGCGATGGTAAACCTTTGGGTATGTTTCCTGCGGGTGAAGTTTCTACGTATAAAGACGATAAATTGATGGTGGATAAAGTTTGGGAAGAAGGCGCTATCAAAGTGATTCGAAAAGCGCAGGTGCCCGTGGTGCCGATTTATTTTCACGCGAAGAACAGCCGGTTATTTTATCTATTGTCAAAATTAAATCCGACTTTACGAACGGCGAAATTGCCATCGGAATTGTTGACCCAAAAAGACCGCATCATCAAAGTGCGTATCGGAAAACCAATCACTGTTGCGGAACAAAACGAGCATACCACGATTGAAGACTACTCAGAATTCCTCAGAAAGAAGACGTACATGCTTGCGAATTCTTTCGACAAGGACAATAATTTCTTATCGGATCTGAACCAACTGCAATTAAAACTACCACGCAGTCCGAAGCAGATCGCAACACCGGCCAATCAAGAGAAAATGAATGCGGAAGTGGAAAGCTTAAGAAAGACAGACTCGAGACTAACGCACAGCAAAAATTATGAGGTATTCTTTACCGAAGCGCATAAAATTCCGAATATTCTTCACGAAATTGGGCGTTTGCGGGAAGTGACGTTCCGAGAAATCGGCGAGGGCACCAACAATCCTATCGATCTTGATAAGTATGACCAATATTACCACCATTTGTTTTTGTGGGATGGGGAAGCCAAAAAAATTGCTGGTGCTTATCGGATGGGATTGGGTTCGGAAATTTTCGCGAAGTACGGTATAAGTGGTTTCTATCTGCAGGAATTATTTCGTTTCGAGCCAGAACTTTTCGACATGATGAGCAAGTCGATTGAAATGGGTCGTGCGTTTATAACCAAAGAATACCAACTCAAACCAATGCCTTTGTTCCTATTATGGAAAGGAATTGTGCACACAACCCTACGCCATCCCGAGCATAAGTTCTTGATTGGTGGCGTGAGTATTAGCAATCAGTTTACCGATTTTTCAAAATCACTGATGATTGAGTTTATGAAATCGCATTATTATGATCCGTATATCGCGCAGTATATCCATCCTAAAAAGGAATTCCGGGTGAAGCTCAAAGATGCCGACAAGGATTTTATTTTCGATGAAGCCGAAGCTGATTTGGTGAAATTTGATAAGATCATTGATGAAATCGAACCGGGAACATTGCGGCTTCCGGTATTGATTAAAAAATACATCAAGCAGAATGCGCGGGTTGTTGCGTTTAATGTTGATCCTTTGTTCAACAATGCGATTGATGGTTTGATGTATATCAGAATTGCCGATTTACCCGAAAGCACGATGAAACCGGTGATGGAAGAATTTCAGGCGGAACTTGAACGAAAACTTGCGGAAAAAGGAGAATCAATTTAAACGTAAAACGATGAGTCAGTCCAGCGAACCGCAAACCATTTCCGTCAGCAATCATAACTTAACTTGCCCGATTTGCAGCAA
>JANPJB010000037.1:0-38294 GCA_031425295.1 Flavobacterium sp.
TGTGGAGTCGGGGAGAGTCGAACTCCCGTCCAAACAAGCAACTAAAAAACTTTCTACACGCTTATTTCCTGTTTGAATTTTCGACATTGGGCTAGGACAGAAACAACCACCAAACGCTTAGCTCCTGAAGTTTTCGTCACCATGTCGAAGCGCCATGATGCTTAGGTTCAAATTTACGATTTACCTGTATCGACCGCCAAGAACCAGAGCTTTCGAGGTAAATCTCACTTTCCTACCTGGTAGGACGAGGCTAATCTTACTTTAATTCAGATTATGCAGCAAGAGCGTAGTTTCCTTCGCCGTGTAGAGTTTTGAGACATGGATTTACGAGATTTGTCTCCGTTCTCGACGTGCTTACTTTTCAATTCGACTTGCTGTCAAAACCAGTCGACCCCATTTTTTAATTGATAATTGATAATTAACAATTGATAATTAAGCTGCAAATATACTATAAAGCGGAGGAGTTGTTTGTTAATATGGGCGTTAAATTTTCCTAAAACTAATTATCAATATGCTAAGCTCAGTTCAGCAAAAGCCACGTGTATTAATTGTTAATTATTTTAGGAGCCTGGAACCTGCTATCCGCTAAATCTTTTTGCGCGAACGCCGTCGCAAAAAGGATACCGCTGCTATCAGGGCTAGGGTGGAGTCTTATCAAGAAGGTTTTCATTAAAAAACAAATCCAAAACACAACCTAAACCAAGAAGTTGTTTAGAGAAAAATGGTTCAATTCACCGCAAACTAATTATCAATTATCAATTAATCTAGTCTTCATCCGCAAAATCAAAAGGATAATCCCCAAAAACCGGAGCGAGCTTCCGAACCGAATACGTATTCTTAGTAAACTTATTCGACAGTGCAATAATCGTCACATTGTCCTTAACCAAACTAATGAAAGAAGAAGTATTGCCATGCCACCACCCATTGTGGAAATAAAATTTCTGACCGGTTTCCCATTCAATCATGCGCATGCCCAAACCATAATTCTTCGTGCCTTTGTGCTCGTTACTATAGCCTTTATAAATCTGGCAGCACAACTGAGGACTCAAAAAAGTCGATGCTTTGCGCGCCATATCGAACTTCAGCAAATCTCTAGGTGTAGAGTAAATATTCTTGTCGCCATACACCGCATCAAGATAATCGTACGCCAATCGCATATTACTTCCTTTATACGACGGAATTGCGCTTTCCAAATGCTTGTCATATTCAAAGACATAAGTATTGGTCATGCCCAAAGGTCTGAATATCATTTCCTGCATTGCTTGCGGATAACTGATTCCAGAAATCTTTTCGATGATCAAAGCCAAAATCGCATAGTTCGTATTGCAATAAGCAAATCGTCTATCAGCAGGAAAATCCAATTGCAGATTCTTTTCACTAAGCAAATTCGCAACGTCCTGATTGGTCAACGTTTTGTGGCGGTCCCAAACGCCTTTGTCTTCCGTGAAATACGCGTAATTTCTGAGTCCGCTTCGGTGATTCAATAACGTACGGATCGTAATGTCCGCATAAGGAAAATTAGCGATGATCGTATTGACCTTCTGATCTAAATCGATTTTACCATGATCCACCAACATAAGAATGGCCGTAGCGGTCAACACTTTACTGACCGAAGCGATATGCAACGGCGTGTCACTCATAATCGGAATATCCTGTTCCCGATTCCCAATGCCTTGGTATTTTTCGTAAATGATCTGTCCGTTCTTCGCCACCAAAAAACTGAAGTTGCTGTTTTCACTACTCCAATATTTGTTGCAGTATTTTTGTACAGCGGCTTGTTTTTCAGCGACGAAATCAGTGTCGAGCTTGGCGTATTGCACTTTGGAAGGCTGCATCATCGGCAGTCCATTCGCGCTCGTAACCGCTTCCGCAACGCCATCTTCGGCCTTTTCTTGTCGGGAGCAAGTCAGGAACACCGCACTAATGAAAAACAATTTTATATAGAGAAAGTAGGATTTCGTTGTCATAGGATAAGCTTTATTGACAAATATAGACAAACAAAGGTATGGCATTAAACCCGCAGAAATTGGGTTATAAACATTTTATTAACTATAGCAAACGCCAAAATTCGAGCTTTATTCTTCTATGTATTTTTAAGAAAAAAAGTTTTGAAAACGATGTAGTTATGGTTTACATTTGCCAGCGAAAAAACACCTACGAAATGAAATTTGGCCTCATAAAAGAAAGAAAAAATCCACCAGATCGCAGGGTAGTCTTCAGCCCAGAAGAAGTGGCACGACTGCAAAACGAACATCCTGAGGCACAGATAAAAGTCGAAAGTTCAGACATCCGCGTTTTCACCGATGCGCAATATCAAGCGCTTGGTATTGAGGTGACCAACGATATGTCAGATTGTGATGTTCTTTTTGGTGTCAAAGAAGTTCCAGTTGAAGCTTTAATCCCCAATAAAAAGTATTTCTTTTTTTCCCATACCATCAAGAAACAAGTTCACAACCGCAAGCTATTGCAGGCCATTCTAGAAAAGAAAATCGATCTATACGATCACGAAACCATCGTCGATGCCAACTATAAAAGACTCATCGGTTTCGGTCGCTATGCCGGAATTGTCGGGGCTTACAATGGCATGCGCGCTTTCGGTCTTAAATTCGAATTGTTCTCCATCCCAAAAGCCGAAACCTTAACCGGTAAAGACGAGCTGATCAACAAACTTCGACGCCAGATTTTGCCGCCAATAAAAATCGTACTCAGCGGTCACGGAAAAGTAGCCAATGGGGTCAAAGAGATTCTCGACGGCATGCGCATGAAAGAAGTTTCACCGCAAAATTACCTTTCCAAAATATATTCGGAAGCCGTTTATACGCAAATCGATGTGATCGATTATTACAAACGCCAAGACGAACAGCCAGCTTCAAAAGAAGATTTCTACGCAAACCCAACAGCATACACTTCGAATTTCGAACGTTTCTCAAAAGTATCCGATATTTTCATGGCAGGTCATTTCTATGGTAACGACGGACCCGAAATCCTGTCGCGCGAAATGCTCAATGCGCCCGATAACAAAATCAAAGTCGTAGCCGATATCTCTTGCGATGTTGACGGACCGATCGCCTGCACGATAAAAGCCTCAACGATTGCAGAACCGCTTTTTGGTTACTTGCCGATTGAAAATAAGGAAGTTGCGTACACGCATCCTGCAGCCATAGTCGTCATGTCGGTCGATAACCTGCCGTGTGAACTCCCGAAAGATGCCAGCGAAGGCTTCGGCGAAATGTTCATGCAACACGTGATTCCCGCTTTCTTCAACGGCGATCAAGACGGAATTTTAGAACGCGCCAAGATGACAGAAAACGGCAAACTCACCAAAAGATTTGAGTACCTTCAAGATTACGTCGACGGGAAATAGTATGAATTTTGATTATTTGTGAATTCGGTTATTCGCAGCGATGCAACAAATAACCAAATAACCAAATCCACAAACCAACGATAACGTTATCGTAGTTTTACTTCCGTTTATAAAATAGTAAAAGCATAATTTTTATCTTTAACAAAAAACAGTATAATGAAGAAAGTATTTTCAATCGTATGCCTATCTTTTGTGTTTTTCGGATATGCGCAATCCGTTCAGTCGCCTTCCAAAGCGATAAAGTTAGATTTTAAATTGGGCGAATCTGGAAAGCCAACGTACACTGTTACGTATAAAAATCAACCTGTCATCCTGCAAAGCGATCTCGGTGTAAAGCTTAAAAACGAATCCGACTTAGCTTCGAATTTCGCCATCGATAGCGCACAAAACACTACTATCAACGAAAGTTGGAAACCGGTTTTAGGCGAACAATCGACGATCAAAAACCAATACAACGAATTGAAAATTGCGCTAACCCAAGCGAAAACGGGTAGAAAGATCCACATCATTTTCCGCGCGTTTGATGAAGGCATCGCTTTCCGGTACGATTTTCCACAACAAAAAAACCTAAACTATTTTATAATTTCCGACGAAGTGAGCCAATTCAACCTGAGTGGAGACCACAAAGTATTCTGGATGCCTGGTGATTTCGACAGCAATGAATACGAATACAACGAAACCACTTTCTCCAATATCGATACGAAAAAAATTAACCTTGATAATGGTATCGGTGTCAAAAGTATTGCCGGACAGTATACGGTCCAATCGCCATTGATGATGAAATCCAATGCAAACCTTTACCTCAATATATTCGAAGCCGCCGTGGTCAATTATCCCATCATGCACCTCGACGCCGATGTCAAAAATTATAAACTGACGGCACATTTAGTTCCGAATGCAATCGGTGACAAAGCCTACTTGCAAACGCCTTGTGTTTCGCCTTGGAGAACAATCATGATCAGCAGTGACGCCCGCGATATCGTAAGTTCCAAAATGATTTTAAACTTAAACGAACCTTCAAAACTCGACGACACTTCCTGGATCAAGCCGATGAAATACGTCGGAATCTGGTGGGAAATGCACGTTGGTAAATCGACTTGGGATTATGCCGGTTCGCAAAACGCGCAGAACCAGAAAACACAGGATTTGATTCCATCAGGAAAACATGGTGCGACTACGGAAAATACGAAACGCTACATCGACTTCGCCGCAAAAAACGGTTTCGACAGTGTGCTCGTCGAAGGCTGGAACGTTGGCTGGGAAGACTGGTTCGGCAACTGGAAAGAAGAAGTGTTCGATTTCACGACACCTTATCCCGACTTTAATCTCAAAGAAGTCAACGCTTATGCTAAATCAAAAGGCGTACAAATGATCATGCACCACGAAACTTCAGGTTCCGTCGCCAACTACGAACGCCATCTCGACCGCGCTTTCGATTTGACCCAGCGCTACGGTTATCCCGCGATCAAGTCGGGTTACGTAGGCAAAATAATTCCGCGGGGTGAATTCCATGACGGACAAACCATGGTCAATCATTTCAACTATGTAGCACGCCGTGCCGCCGAATACAAACTGATGATCAACTCGCACGAAAGTTCACGCCCGACAGGGTACAGCAGAACGTATCCAAACTACATTGCTGCAGAAGCCGCACGCGGTAACGAATTCAACGCTTGGAGCAATGGAAATCCACCGATGCACGAAACCATTCTGCCGTTCACAAGATTACTCGGCGGTCCGATGGATTACACGCCAGGAATCTTCGAAATCAAGATGAACCTCTACGACAAAACCAAAACGGCGCAGGTGCACACGACTTTGGCGAAGCAACTCGCGCTCTACGTTACGATGTATTCTCCACTACAAATGGCGGCGGATCTACCCGAGAATTACGAGAAATATCCCGACGCTTTCCAGTTCATCAAAGACGTTGCGGTCGATTGGGATGACAGCAAATACCTCGAAGCCGAACCCGGAGATTACCTTACCATTGCGAGAAAAGCGAAAGGTTCAGAAAATTGGTTCTTAGGCGCAATCACCGATGAAAACGCTAGAAACACCGAACTCAAACTCGATTTCCTAACGCCCGGTAAAAAATACAAAGCAATCCTATATCAGGACGGAAAAACGGCACATTGGAAAGACAATCCAATCAATTACGAAATCAAAACGATCGAAGTCACTTCAAAATCAAAACTCAAACTAACATTGGCGGCAGGCGGTGGGACGGCAATCAGTTTTATGCCTATGAAGTAATTTTTTAGAAGCTGATCCGGCTATTCGTTGCAAGTCATCGGCCCTCGCACCACCTGGCTCCTCACTAAAACAGTCCACCGGACAGTTTCTTAACGTTCGGCCCTATTGCGGGCTTTCCACTGCTATCCGGGCTAGGGCTGTATTGCTGTTCATTACTTGTTCATTAAATACAAATATGGAAAGTTACAGGTAAAACTATTTAGGCTATTTTTAACCAAACTAACAAACCATAATATGAGCACAAACCAAGTCAAAACCAATTATCCGGCGCTGTATACTTTAATCAGCGTGTTTTTTTTCTGGGGATTCATCGCAGCGAGCAACGGCGTTTTCATTCCATTCTGCAAAAGCTATTTCAACCTCGATCAGTTTCAATCACAATTAATCGATTTCGCATTTTACGGAGCTTATTATTTGGGTGCTTTGGGATTGTATGTGTTTAGTTCCCTTTCAGGAAAAGACATCGTCGGGCTATGGGGCTACAAAAAAAGCATTGCTTACGGTTTGCTGTTCTCCTTGATCGGTGCGATTATAATGATTCTAGCCGTGAACTTCGGAGGCTTCACCGCCATACTTTTTGCATTGTTCATCGTTGCTTTAGGTTTCTCTTTGCAGCAAACTGCAGCACAGCCATTTGCGATTCTTTTGGGCGACCCAAAAACAGGAATTACGCGCGTCAATCTGGGCGGTGGTATCAACAGTTTTGGGACGATGATCGCGCCGATTGTGGTGACGTTTGCTTTGTTTGGTGTGGCGAGTGTCAGCGATGAGCAAATCAAGAGCCTTGGACTCAACACCGTCAGTTATTTATACGCAACCGTGGGTGGATTGTTTTTGATCTGCGCCCTAATTATCGGATTATCGAAAAGCGTTCCCGCCGGAATCAATGCTGAAAAAGTAGAGAAAAGCAATAAAGCAATGGTCTCGTTGGGCATCATCACATTATTGTTGCTGGTTTGTTTTGCACCCATTTTTGCTAGTTATTCGCATTTAGATCCTAACATTTCAGAAATTGAACTGAGGAATCTCGAGCATTACAGAATGTATTGGTTGATTGGTGCTTTACTCGTTGTAGTTGTCGGATTGTTATTTGCGAATCAAAGCGCTCAAAAAAAAAACAATGAAGGTTGGGGCGCGATGCAATACCCGCAACTGGTACTCGGCATGCTCGCGATATTCACTTACGTCGGTGTTGAAGTTGCGATTGGAAGTAATTTAGGCGGCTTATTGAAAACCCCTGAATTCGGAAGTTTACAAGCGTCAGACATCGGTCCGTATATCTCGATGTATTGGGGTAGTTTGATGATTGGGCGCTGGGCTGGTGCGATCAGTGCATTCAACATTAAAAGTGCTACCAAAAAAGTATTACTCGTTTTAGTTCCGATGGTAGCCTTCGGAGTCATCCTTGCCGTTAATTTGGTCACAGGAAAAGACATCACACCTTTATATTTGTATATTGTTTGTGTATTTGTCCAGATCGCTGCTACATTTTTATCAAACGACAAACCGGCAAGAACACTTTTGATTTTCTCGATTTTCGGAATCATCGCGATGTTGATTGGTTTGTTTTCAAGTGGCATGATTGCGATTTATGCTTTCTTGGCTGGCGGTTTGGCGTGCAGCATCATGTGGCCTGCTATTTTCAGCTTGTCGATTATTGGACTTGGAAAACATACAACGCAAGGTTCCTCATTTTTGATCATGATGATTTTGGGCGGCGGCATCATTCCACCGTTGCAGGGGAAATTGTCGGATATTATCGGCATCCACCAATCGTATTTCATTCCGGTGTTGTGCTTTGTATATCTGGCTTTGTTTGCCGTTGTGGTGAAAGGCATTCTGAAAAAACAGAACATCGATGTTGATGCGATTGAAGTCGATGCCGCACATTAACAAATAAATTCCATCAAAATAAAAACCCCGATACCTAAATATCGGGTTTTCTTTTTTCTAATCGCTAGTTTTTTGAAAAAAAATAAGATTGTGATTACTGTTGGATTTTTAACGACAATGAAGTTAATCTTACAATCTATAATCCCTTTTTCTATCATGCCGACAGTCGAATGATTCTTGCGTGTGGCGTTGCAGCGAGGGCAACTTTAATCGATCTAATGGATCAATAATAACCATAAAAAAAGCCACTGATGACAGTGGCTTTTTATTTTTTACTTTTATTTATATCTTTTATCAGGCGTCCCGTCTTTTTTCAACACTACTTTTTGAGTTGTTTTATATCGCTTATCGGGTGTCCCGTCTTTCTTCAAAACGACTTTTTCAGTAGTCTTGACCTCTTTCTTTCCAGCATCTGTCACCGTTTTTTCGGTCTTCTTTACGGTTTTCTTTACTTCCTTTTTTACTTCCTGTGCGGATGTTGTCAATGCAAAACCTAATAAGGCAATGACGGCTAAAAATACTTTTCTCATTTTTCTATGATTTTAAGATTGTAGTACTAATGTAACAAACTATTTCAAATCGGAACCCACCGAAAACTTAAAAAATACTTAAACTTTAAAAATGCCTCCAAACGCTATGATTGATTGGAAAAAGAAAAAATCCTGCGAAGCGCGATCTACCGGATCCTCTGTTGTGCGAATGTCAGGCATATTAATGTAACCACTTTTCAATTCGCCTTGTACGTAGAAATGTTTGAGGAACGTAATATTAATTCCCGCTTTCAAAGAGACGCCGTAACCCGAAACATGAAAATCATCGTGACGCTCTTTTCCCAAGAGCTGTGTGTTTGTTTTTGGAAACAGAAAACCAGCGCCTATGCCTTCGGTCATGTTAATTTGAATCTTATCCGTATTATTGATTCGAAAGATTTTGGAAACATCGTCAAACCGAGAAAACTCCGTATTCACATAATTCAATCCATCAGTGTGCTCGAACGTTAGGAACTTTTCCGTCAGAAGCACCTGGCCATTAAGCAATGTTTCATCGTAAGTTCCTGCATTCGGATAATAGCCGTCGATATCGACTGCCTTAAATTGATAGATGACGTATTTCATGTGATCAACGCCTATCGTGATGCTGTAATGGTCGCTGATGAAATAACCAAGTCTTAAATTCGTCTGTGGTATTGTCATCCTTGCCGGATTGAAGTAATCACAGTGCCAGCCTTTGGGCTTATCGTGCGCTTTCACATCATAAATCGTAAAATCGTAATCAGCACCAGTGAAACGAATATTTGATTTGGTATAACTTTCGCGGTTGCCACCCCAAGAAATAAAGAATTTTCCTTTATTGTGTGCCGTATATTTTTCTTGAATTTTAACTTCTTCTTGTGCAAAACCTATTGTCGCAATAGCGATAAAAAGGAGTACTAACGTTTTTTTCAAAGTGAAGAAATTAAAATGAGTTAATCGTTTTTCGAATCGCCACCAAACGCGTCATCAAACCTTCGAAAAGATCCAAATGCAGCATATTGGCGCCGTCGCTTTTCGCATTGGCAGGATCAAAATGGGTTTCGATGAAAATCCCGTCAACGCCAACTGCAATTCCAGCTTTTGCCACTGTTTCAATCATATCGGGCCTTCCGCCGGTAACACCAACAGTCTGATTCGGCTGTTGCAACGAGTGGGTCACATCTAAAACCGTCGTAGCATATTGCTGCATCGTCGGGATTCCTCGGAAATCAACGATCATATCCTGGTAGCCAAACATCGAACCGCGGTCGGTGACCATAACGTTTTCATTGTGGCAATCGAGTACTTTCTGAACGGCGTGTTTCATGCTTTCTGGACTCATAAATTGTCCTTTTTTCAAATTGACTACTTTACCCGTATTGGCTGCGGCAACGACCAAATCAGTCTGACGCACCAAGAATGCTGGAATCTGTAACACGTCAACATACTGCGCCGCCATATCGGCATCTTCATTCGTATGAATATCGGTCACCGTTGGAATGTGGAAAGTCTCTGAAACTTTGCGTAAAATCTTCAATGCTTTTTCATCACCAATACCAGAAAAACTATCTATTCTGGAACGATTCGCTTTCTTAAACGAGCCTTTAAATACGTATGGAATCTCGAGTTTGTCGGTAATGCCAACTAATTTTTCTGCAATGCGCATCGCCATTTCTTCGCCCTCAATCGCACACGGTCCCGCAAGAAGAAAAAAGTTGCCGCTATCCGTATGCTTAATTTGTGGTATATGTTGTATGTTCATAATCAGTTTTTAGTGCCGCAAAGATACATTAGGTTTGATGTATTTCTGGCGCAGTTTGGCATTTTTTTAGGAGCTGCTCCGGCTATCATTCCAATCTTTTTTGTTTTATACTTGTTATTCAGACGAAGGAGAACCCGAGGATTTATCCGAACGGGCACAGCAATCGCTACAACAAAAAAGGATTTTCCCTTCTATCCGGGCTAGGTCATGGCGTTACCAATGATTATTTCTTCAAAGTCAATCCAACCGGAACCATCAAAGGACCTCTTTCAAAATAGTTCAAATGCAGTATAAAGGGTTCTTTTTGACCTGGCCAACTGATTTCATACACATCAAGCAAACCAACGCCGATTTCGATATTTTTAGTGGGAAACGGACAACAGGTTTCTATCTTTTTATAGGTAATGGTTTCGCCTTTCGGTCCGGCCAAAGCATTCAAATAACGCCGCTGGTTGATGCTGTCGTCTTTGGCATTTTTATAAAACACATTGATGGGGTAATCCTTGTCATAGCCATATTTTGAATCTTTGCTGTATTCCGTGATCACAAAAGTGTTGTTTGAATTAAGCTTCGGAATCAACGCATGGTCGTCAACATTTTTTAATGTCGATTTGGTACTCACACACGAACAAAGCGTCGCAAATAATACGAATGCTAAAAGTTTACTTCTCATGGCGATAATTTTTAGTTTTTACTACTAACGCAACCAATGCGGCAGTTATTACGCCCATCGATAAAGCCCCGAAAATACTTTGCAGCATATAACTTTTAAGATTGAAAAACGTTTCGGCTTGCGCAGCGGTTTGGATTTTATGGGAAACCGCATAATCAATGATATTTTTAAAAAAATGTGGTGTGATAAAAGCAAATGTGATATACTGCACAATCGGACTCAAAACTGCAATGATAGCCGAAAGTAATAATCCGCTGATGAATCCTTGCTTCCAATCCATGAGGCCTGCGTAATAATTTTTTTTCTTATCGAGCAGCGCTAAAAAATAAATGCCAATCGCTACAATCCCGAACAGATTTGTGTAAGCGGCGTGCTTATCGATATATTGGTCATGAAGGCCAACGCTCTTTTCGATGATCATCCAAACCAGCGTGAGTATGCTGAATTGGATTCCCCATTTGATTTCAATTGAATATTTGTTCATAAATGCGTGTCGATTTGAACTCAAAAATACTAGTTTATTTATATTTAAGCTTAAAAATCAATTGAATTATTACATTTGTAAAAAACAAACCCTATGGATTTTCTTTTTCATACGTGGCACTGGGCGATCACCGGTTTTTTGATCGGAATCATCATGCTCGCGCTCAATTATTTCGGTAAAGTTTTCGGAATGTCTTCAAACTTACGGAGCTTATGCACGCTGGCCGGAGCAGGCAAGTTCGCTGATTTCTTTCGTTTCGATGTCAAATCCCAATATTGGAATTTAATGGTACTTCTAGGGGCGATGATTGGTGGTTTTGTAGCCGTCCATTTTATGAGCGATCCTTCGAATGTTGCGCTCAATCCACAAACGGTTACGCAATTACAAGCTATGAATATCGATGCACCTAATGGGAAATTATTGCCAGATGTTATGTTCTCGATGAGCGCTTTCGAATCTCCAAAAATGACTTTGATCCTGCTCGTTGGTGGTTTGCTGATTGGTTTCGGTTCACGTTACGCTGGTGGTTGCACTTCTGGTCACGCGATTGCCGGAATGAGTAACTTACAACGACAGTCACTTAAAGCCGTCATAGGATTTTTTGTAGGTGGACTCATCATGGCGCATTTTATTTTCCCTTTAATTTTTTAATGATGAAGACAATCAAATTTATACTCATCGGTTTTATTTTTGGCATCGTACTCACAAAGTCGGAGGCGGTTTCGTGGTATCGCATCTATGAAATGTTCCAGTTTCAGTCGTTTCACATGTATGGGATCATTATGGTAGCCATTGCGACCGGTGTCATCGGATTGCAAATCATTAAAAGAAATCAAATAAAAAACGCGGACGGTGAAGCCATTAAAATCGCAGACAAGGAGAAAGGTTCTTTCCGTTACTGGATCGGTGGCTTGTTTTTCGGTTTAGGCTGGGCTTTAGTCGGTGCTTGTCCTGGACCCATTTTCATTCTGCTTGGTGCAGGATTTCTTCCGGTAGTTCTTGTATTGGTTGGCGCGTTGCTGGGAACTTTTCTTTATGGATTAGTGAAAGATAATTTGCCACATTAAATTAATACTAGATTTTAGGGAATTAAATTGTATACAATTACTTCGAAAAAGTTACGAACTGCCCTAGCCGCGATAGAAACGGCATCCTTTTATGCCGATATTTACTTCGTCATTTCTCACAGGCGCACGTGGCATAAAAGATAAGTGGATAGCGGGAAATAGCTTCTAAAAACTAAACAATTTCCGCACTCAATCCCGCTTCTAATAAACCTGTGCATTGCGGTTTCAATTCCTCAAAAGAGCCAGTTTTCACAGTACATTTTCCTTTATAATGTACCAATATCGCACATTGCTCTGCCTGCTCCGAAGTATGGTCGCAGATTCGAATTAGCGTTTCGATGACATGATCGAAAGTATTCACATCATCGTTGTATAAAACGATTTCATTATTGACATCTACGGCCTCTAAGACAGCAGTTTGCTGTTGTGTTTTTTCGATCGTTGCCATAACCTTAATTTAATTTACATATTTCAATGAAACCCAATTATTTCGTTGGAATTTCTTCACGTAAGTCAATCCTTTTTCGGTGCAAGATGCGTCGATAAACGGAATGTCTTCCTCATAAAACCCACTTAACAATAAGATGCCGTTCGGCAGTAAACAATCAACATAACTTTGCATATCATGCAACAGAATATTCCGGTTGATGTTCGCAATAATCAGATTGTATTTCTGATCGGTCAGCAACGAAGCATCACCTTCATAAACGTCGATGTACTTACAATTATTACGTTCTGCATTTTCAATAGAATTTAAATAGCACCAATTGTCAATGTCGATTGCGTCGATCGGCTGGGCGCCTTTCATTTCCGCTAAAATCGCTAAAATCGCAGTGCCGCAACCCATATCCAAAGCTTTCATTCCCTTTACATCGGTTTCCAATAAATGCTGAATCATCATGTGCGTGGTTTCGTGGTGACCGGTTCCGAAACTCATTTTTGGCTCGATTACAATGTCGTATTCGGCATCGGTTTTTGGATGAAAAGGTGCGCGTACGTGACATTTTCCATCAACATCGATTGGCTCGAAATTCTTTTCCCATTCCTCATTCCAGTTTACTTGCTCGATTTCTTCAATCGTGTAGGAGATTGTAAACTGTGGTGTGTTTAAAATAAAAAGATCATCCAAAATCGACGCATCCCACAACTGCTTCTGGATATAGGCCGTGATGCCAAATTCGCTTTCCACAAAACTTTCGAAAGGCAATTCACCCAATTCAGCGATAAGGATTTCAGAACCTAGTTCCTTTGGCTCAATAGTGAAATGGTAACCTAAATAAATATTTGACATTGTAGCTATTTAAAAAACAGAAACTTGAAGGATTTCAAATCTCTAAGTGTAATCCTAAATTATATTTTATATCGCATTCACAATAGCCGTAAAGTCTAAGGCATTGAGTGCTGCACCGCCAATGAGTCCGCCGTCAACATCGGGTTTTGAGAAAATTTCTTTCGCATTGTCGGGTTTTACACTACCGCCATATAAAATAGAAACGTCCTCTGCGATATCGCTGCCGTATGTTTTTCTGATCGTTTCTCTGATGAATTCATGCATTTCCTGAGCTTGCTCCGGACTCGCAGTTTCGCCGGTTCCGATGGCCCAAACAGGTTCGTAAGCGAGCACGATGCTTTCCCAAGCAGCTTTGTCTAAATGGAATAAACCATCACGCAACTGGTTTTCAACGATATTGAAATGCTGGTTGCTTCTGCGGTCTTTGAGTTCCTCACCAAAGCAAAAAATAACGCGCATTTGATGCTGTAAGGCTTTGTCGACTTTAGCAGCGATAATCGCCTCGGTTTCATGAAAAATTGCGCGGCGTTCCGAATGCCCCAGAATTACGGTATTGACTCCAATGCTTTTGAGCATGTCGGCCGAAATTTCACCAGTGAAAGCGCCATTTTCTGCTTGATGCATATTCTGCGCAGCCACACTGATATTCGTAAATTCTAAATGATCGACGGCTGAAGCAAGATTAATGAAAGTCGGAGCCACAATAATTTCTACTGCTTTATCTTGTGGTAAGTTTTCGATTAATGCGTTGAGCAGATCCTCGGTCTGTTCGACATTTTTATTCATTTTCCAATTTCCGGCTACAATGTTCTGTCTCATTATTTTTGTGATTTTAACGTCGATTTTATTTTTTCAAAGTCCGTTTCAATGGCACGGTACAGCACAATTTTTCCTTTTTTATCGATGACGATGTAACGTGGAATCCAATCGAGATTGATTGCACTTCCAAAAACACCTTTCATGCCATCATTGACCATGTAGTGCTCGCCTTTGAGCTCATGTTTTTCAATTCCTGCTTTCCATTTCTCAGCTGTTTTGTCCATGGAAATGAATAGATAATCCACTTCCGGATGGCTTGCCTGCAGTTCTTTTACTTTCGGCATTGCTTTCACACAATCGCCGCACCATGAAGCCCAGCATTCGATGACGATGATTTTTCCTTTATGTTTCGCAAGGATATCCTTAAAAGCCACTTGCACATCATTCTCGCTCAGCAGTTTCTCATCTAAAGCAACCTTTGAAAACGATGATTGCGCATGGATACAGGAGATGGTAGCGATTGCGGCACAAATGGAGACCAAAATTTTTTTCATAATGATAGGTTTAAGCCGCAAATTTAAACAACACAGCGCGAAACAATCATAAAATAATGTTATGATTCTTATTTGTCAAACGGTTGATTTTCGTCGACTTCTTTTATTTCAGGAGCGTTCAGGTCGTTTAGAAATACGTGCCTCGTCCGTTTTCTTTTTTTAGGGAAATACTGTTTCTTCATAGTGTACATAAGAACCAGCAACGAAACCGCGATGATCGTACATCCCAATACGATATTGAAAGTAACGCCCATTGGTGGATGTTCCAGTGCCGCGATTGAATTCAAGATATAATATCCCAAAAAGAAAGCACCAAAACAGGCGATCATTACCCAATTGTTTCTTCTTTTTCTTTCCCTTCTAAACCTTTCAATGCTTGCTTTGCTTTGGCTTCTTCTTCGATTGACGCTATTTTCAGACATGGGGTGAATTATAGTTTTAAAATGGCACTATCGTTATAATGTATTTTTTGCATGATGGTTCCTTTTTGCAAAACGACTATGCTCGGATTGGCTCTTTCGATGGTTTTTAGTGTCGTCCCGTCGCAGAAGTAAAAATCAAAAGTATACCCGAATTCCTTTTTGGTTTTTTCAATTTCTGCAGCACCCGAAGCGGTCATCGCAATAACTTTATAACCTTGCGCTTTGGCTTTCTGATGAATTCCTTCAAGAATTTGCATGCCTTTTTTATCGGATTTCGCGAGGTCATAGGCAACGAACATTAACAATTTTGGTTCTTGAAGCAGCTCATCTTTATAATCTGAACCGTCCAATTCCATTGTGAAATCATGTATTGGCGGTTTGTAACCTTCCGAGATTACTTTGTCGATTCGTTCTACGAATGTTGCCCCTGCAGGAATATTCATCAAATCTTTGTCTGTAAAATTTTTGTTGACGCCATTCACTTTATAAACGAATATCATCTCGACTTCAGATTTAGCGGCGCCTTCAGGAATTTCCATTCCTTTCTGAATATTGGTACCGACCTTATAAGCCCTAAAATCTTTCAAAGGCAGATGGTATAAAACCCAGTAGCCCATAAAGGCGCACAATACGATGCTTAGACTAACCAAAGCATTGCGGATATTCGCCGTGAAAAGCGGCTTGATGTTTTTGATATTCAAAAATATGATCAATATAAAGAACAACAAAACAACATCTTTCGTGAACGATTGCCAAGGCGTTAGCTTCAAGGCATCACCGAAACAACCGCAGTCCGTTACTTTATTGAAATACGCCGAATAAAAAGTCAGGAATGTGAAAAATACAATCATCAACAGTAAGCTCCAAACAGTGAACTTAGGCTTGAAACCAATCAGCAACATAAAACCCAAAACGGTTTCGAAAATGACGATCAGGACGGCAATCGCTAATGCGTATGGAATGAATATGGGTAAATTTAAAACGGTTTCGCCGAAATACTCTGCGAGCTTAAATGAAAATCCGACTGGATCGTTGAGTTTGATCAAACCCGAAATTATGAATAATAATCCAACAAAAATTCTTGAAAATTGAACCAGTACGTTTTTCATGTGCAATTATTTTGGAATAGGTAAATATAAGTTATTTATATAAAGTTAATCAGCATTTTCGAGCAAAATCATTGCAAATACAGCGTAATTGATCATGTCCTGATAATTCGCATCGATGCCTTCTGAAACGATCGTTTTGCCTTTATTGTTTTCAATTTGCTTAATTCGCAGGATTTTTTGCAGAATAAGATCGGTCAAGGAACTTATTCTCATGTCGCGCCAAGCTTCGCCATAATCGTGGTTTTTGTCCTCCATCAAATTTTTGGTTGCTGCAATTTTAGCATCGTATAATGTAGTTGCTTCATCCGTGTCGAGATCAGGATGATTCGCAACGCCCAATTCCAATTGTATTAAGGCCATGATCGAATAATTGATAATGCCGATAAATTCGCCTTTTTCATCTTCATCAATTTTTCGGACCTCATTTTCCTGCAAACTTCGAATGCGTTGTGCCTTGATAAAAATTTGATCGGTCAGCGAAGGCAGTCTCAAAATCCGCCAGGCACTTCCGTAGTCTTTCATTTTATTGATGAATAGCGTACGGCAAATCGCAATAACACCATCGTATTCTGCTGCAGTATTCTTCATTATTATTGCTGTATATTTGTATTCAATTTTTTTGCTTTGCACGATTTTGCCCTAAGGCTGCGGGTCAAAAATAGTTTTTTTTTTTGAATGTTTGTCGACTAAAACGAATAACCATGACAATTAATTGCCTCGGTCAACTCATCGATTTATCCACGCCAAAAGTCATGGGTATTTTAAATGTTACTCCGAATTCTTTTTACGATGGAGGTCAGTATATTACGGAAAAATCTGTTTTAATTCATGTTGAAAAAATGCTGGTTGAAGGCGCAACTTTCATCGATATTGGTGCTTATTCCAGCAAACCCAACGCCGATTTTGTGACGCAGAAAGAAGAACTCGAACGACTACTGCCCATTGTGCAATCCGTTCTACAGCATTTCCCAAAAGCCTTAATTTCCATTGATACGTTTCGGAGTGAAGTCGCAAGATTATCACTTGATGTTGGCGCTGCTATGATCAATGATATTGCTGCTGGAAACCTCGACGAAAAAATGATGCAAACCATCGCGCAGTATCAGGTTCCTTATGTGATGATGCACATGAAAGGTACGCCACAAACGATGAAAACACTAGCGCAATATGAAGATGTCGTAAAGGAAATGCTGCTGTATTTTTCGGAGAAAGTTGCGCTTGCACGAAGTTTTGGCATTAACGATTTGATCATCGATCCCGGATTTGGTTTTGCAAAGACACTGGAACAAAATTATGAGGTATTGCGGAAAATGGAGCTATTTAAAATGCTAGAACTGCCAATGCTGATTGGTGTTTCCAGAAAGTCGATGGTGTATCAAGTTTTGGCATCCTCCGCAGAAGAAGCACTTAATGGCACTACGGTTTTGAATACGGTTGCGCTCTCTAAAGGCGCTAACATGCTTCGTGTTCACGATGTTAAGGAAGCGGTTGAAAGCGTGAAATTATTTGAAAAAATCGCACTGTAAATAAATAGAGAATTTAAATTATTGATGGTGATACGGTTCGTTTTTCAAAATCGTAAAACCGCGGTACAACTGTTCGATAAAAAACAATCGCACCATTTGGTGTGAAAATGTCATTGACGATAAGGAAATTTTGTTTTGCGCTTTGGCATAAACTGCGGGTGAAAATCCATACGGACCGCCGATTACGAACACTAGCGTTTTGATTCCAGCATTCATTTTCTTTTGCAGTTCGCTGGCAAAATCAACACTAGAAAAACTTTTACCGTTTTCATCGAGCAAAATCAACTGATCGGTCGGCGTAAGTTTTGCCAGAATTAGTTCGCCTTCTTTTTCCTTTTGTTGTGTTTCGGAAAAGTTCTTTACGTTTTTGATATCTGGAATAATCTCTAAATCGAATTTAATATAAAAAGACAATCGTTTCTGATATTCATCGATCAGCAATTGCAGGTTATTGTGGTCGGTTTTTCCAATAGCGAGGAGTTTAATATTCATTGCGACGCTAAAACTATTTCTTTAATAATTTATAGGCCAATATCAAAACGGTCACGGCTTCGAATGTCATTCCAACAATCAACAGTAAACTGGCGAGAGGATAATCCATAAATTTGAAGACCAACCCGAAAATCATCAGTATGAGTCCAATCAGAAATAAGATAAAAATTTGAGATTCTTTCATAGATTATTCGTCTTCATTTTCTTTTCCAAAAACCTCTCGAACCAACAAAGCCGACAAGGCGCCTATCGCAAAAATGGAAAGGAATTCAACCGTTCGAATGTCTTCCGTTCCATGCATACGTCCGTAATTTCCTAAAGCGAGCAGCAGCATAACAGTCAGGATTATTTTTCGGTATTTAACATTCATGTCGTGGATTTTAGCCAAATGTACTAAAGAATTCAATGCCCAAAGTTGGATGGTGTTAAATTATCATCGCTTTAAATTTTGCGTGTGCCAGATTTCAGCGGTCATTTCAAACTTAATTTCGCCTTTACCGTGCAGTCCAATTTCCTGCCATCCGGCTGTGCTGTAGAAATTTTCCGCCCTAGAATTTGGTGCTGTGCCGAGCCAAACCGCAGTTTTTGTCTGCCTGAAATACCAATCGAGCATCGTATCGTGAAGTTGCCTTCCAATACCTTTTTTCTCATATTCAGGATCGATGAACAATGCCCAAATGTTGTTGTCTTTCATATCTACGATCGCAAATCCTACCATCCTATCATCCATCTCGCAAACCCAGCCTTTGCCAAGTTGCGTCAGAAATATTGCATAGTCTTCATACGGCACGAGGTCGGGATTCGACAAAACATTTTCCTTAACTGAAAGGCGCACTTTCGATAGTTGTGGAATATCAGTAATCAGCGCTTCTCTATAAATCATTTTGAGGCATATTGGTTCAAGCTCAACTGGGCTTGCTGTTGAATTTTCTTTTGCATGAATGTTGTCCAGCCGAGTAACAACCCTTTAAAACCGAAAGCTTGTCGCGACCAGTTCCACAAATCAAATTGGTCGGTATGCTTGATGATTAAACCGTTTTTAAATTCAAAAGTCGCATAAATCCTATTGACGACTTTGCGGTTGGTTTGGCTGAATAGGTATGTGGCAACCCAAGTAATTGAGCCAGAATGTTGATCGGTTTTTAAATGCTCAAATTCGATTTTCAAATTGCCTTTGCTGCGTGCGATGAGCATTTTCCAAATCAAGGCCGCCTTTTCGAAATCGAGTGTTCCAAAAACGGGATCTTCAAAACAAATGTCTCGGTGATAGCAGCTTGCCATGGTTTGTGCGTCATGATCGGCAAAAGCAGTATAAAATTTTTCTAGAATTTGATGATGCTCAGTCATTACTTTTTGTATAATTCCAAAATTGCTGCTGCCGTTGGATAGCCTTTTTGGGTATTGTCTTGGGATGTGGCGAAATACTTTATTTTATTAATCGCGGTGAAGTGTCCGGTTTGACTCGAAAACGCATCGCTTTTGCCTTTGATCGCAAAGCGAATCGATCGCATTTCGCTATTTTTCAATCGGTTCATTTCCGCAGTCGTTAAGCTGTAATAGGAAATAATTTGACTTCCGTTGGTTTGATGTCTGTTTTTATCCGTGCAAATGATCGCCGACATATCGTTTAGATCGATATAAATATTTCCAGCGATGGTATGCGAACTATTGTTGGTGTCCGTCATTATTTTGAGCAAACCACCTTGTTCCGTTTTGGCGATCTGCACTTGAATGACGCCGGAATAGGCGTAGTATTCGCAGATGAAATCCCAGACTTGCGTGGCGGGGTATGACTTTCCGTTGATTGATATTTCCTGCGCAAATACTAGCGACGATATCAACAAACAACAGAAAAGTATTATTTTATTCATGAATTTATGCTTCTAATTAGGCAAGTTGGTATTGTGAGTTCAAATTTATAAAAAGAATTTTTTCAGTCAAGAATTGCCGAATTTTATAACTTAAATTTATTATTTGATTTTGAAATTCGATGATTACCAATAAAATTTTCGCTAGATAAGCAACTTTTACGGCTGATATACATCGAGCCAGTCTTTAGAATTTACGGCTGAAATTTGGTTGTCTTGATTAACCGTAATTCGAAGTTCCTTGTTCGCAATTTTCTTTTCGTATAAGGCTTTATAGCGGTAAATCACTTTTTTTTCAGGATAGTTTCTATACGCTTCAACAAATTTCAAATCCCTGAAATCGCCGTATTTTAGTTTGAATTTCAAGCAAGTTTTCGTCAGTCGTTGGATCGTCATGTTTTTTCTAACTTCTGGTGTGGCTTCTTTTTCCGATAGCGGTTTGAACTTAGAAGTGTTGCAAGTCATCAGTATTTGTTTTCCGAGTGATGTGATTCGATCTTTTTGCGTTTCGTCAACTTTTTCGTCCGCGATCCTTTCAATCTTGAATTTTGGTGCCGTTTCTGTTTTTGAAACTTTGTCTTTTTTTGATTTACAGCCGATTAATAAGCATAAAATCAGTAATGGCAGTATATTTTTCATAGACTTCAATATTAGGTTACCATTATAAACGACAATCCGATTTTTTTATTGGAATATGTTAAAAAGTAAATCCCCCACTTTCGAATGGGATTTATTATCGTTGATTAATATAAACTCGGATATCGTTTCGGATCGACTTCACTCATCATCGCATATACTTTTTCATAAATGTCTTCGACGGATGGTTTTGAGAAATAATCGCCATCAGTGCCGTAAGCCGGACGGTGCTCTTTCGAGGTTAATGTCTGCGGTTTGCTGTCGAGATAGTCATACGCATTTTGAACTTCTAGAATGTGCTGCATAATGAATGCGGAAGCACCGCCAGGAACATCTTCATCAATGACCAAAAGTCGGTTCGTATTCATGATGCTTTTGGCAATATCGTGATGGATGTCGAAAGGCAGCAAAGATTGAACGTCGATAATTTCACAATCGATTCCTTTTTCGAGCAATTCTTTTGCCGCTTGCTCAACCAAACGCAATGTCGAACCGTACGAAACCAGTGTAATATCAGTGCCTTCTTTCAACGTTTCCACAACACCAATCGGCGTTCTAAATTCGCCCAAATTACTCGGCATTTTTTCTTTCAAACGGTAGCCATTAAGACATTCGATCAGTAAAGCCGGTTCATCGGTTTGCAATAATGTATTGTAAAAACCTGCAGCCTTGGTCATATTTCTAGGCACTAAAACGTGAATGCCACGCAACGCATTCAGAATCATTCCCATCGGTGAACCCGAATGCCAAATACCTTCTAATCGGTGTCCGCGGGTTCTAATAATCAGTGGCGCTTTCTGATTACCGAGCGTACGGTATTGTAATGTCGCCAAATCGTCACTCATAATCTGAATGGCATACAGTAAATAATCAAGGTACTGGATTTCAGCAATCGGGCGCAAACCACGCAACGCCATTCCGATTCCTTGTCCTAAAATTGTCGCTTCACGGATACCAACGTCGGCAACGCGGAGTTCACCATACTTCTCTTGCATCCCATCAAGCCCCTGATTGACATCGCCGATATTGCCGGCGTCTTCACCAAAAACCAACACCTCAGGATGTTTTGCAAAAATCGTATCGAAGTTATCCCGCAACACCATTCTTCCATCGGCATCTTCAGCGTTATCGTCGTAGGTCGGTAGCACTTCTTTGACAGAAAAAACGCTTTTGTCGGAAGTGGAGAATAAATGTGAACTAAACTTCGGCTGAATCTTTTGAGAATAATCTGCAATCCAACTGGATAAGGTCGGCCTACTGTTTTCGGTAGTGATCATGCGCAGTACTTTGCGTGTTGCTACCAATATATCTTTTCTTGTCGGTTCTTTGATGGCTTTTAAATCGTCAGCATATTTCTGTATAAAAACTTTATTATCACTTGAATTTGCAATCGATTCCAGCAAACTACAAGCTTCATTTTGTTCATCTTTAATAGGATTCAAGTAGGCATTCCAAGCGGCTTTTTTACCTTCTAGAACTTCTTTTTTAGCGGTCGCGTCTATTGCGTTGAGTTCATCTTCACTCGCAATATTGTACGTAATCATCCAAGATTTCATCTGTTTAATACAATCGAAATCGCCTTCCCATTCCAAACGATCGGCATCTTTATAACGTTCGTGTGAGCCTGAAGTGGAATGTCCTTGCGGCTGTGTCAATTCAACAACATGAATCAAAACCGGCACATGTTCCTCGCGCGCAATTTGAGATGCACGTTCAAATGTCGATACCAAATCGGCGTAATCCCAGCCTTTTACGGTAAAAATCTCGTAGCCTTCGTTCTCGTTTTCGCGCTGGAAACCTTTCAATATTTCCGAAATACTTTCCTTTGTGGTTTGGTGTTTGGCGTGTACGGAAATTCCGTATTCGTCATCCCAAACACTAATCACCATTGGCACCTGCATGACACCGGCAGCATTGAACGTTTCGAAAAACAAACCTTCGGAAGTACTCGCGTTACCGATTGTTCCCCAAGCGACCTCATTGCCATTCACGGAGAAATTCGAAGTATCAATTCCTGCTACATTGCGGTATATTTTTGAAGCCTGCGCCAATCCTAAAAGTCGCGGCATTTGTCCAGCAGTTGGCGATATATCGGCACTTGAATTTTTTTGTTGTGTCAGGTTTTTCCATGAACCGTCTGCATTGAGACTTTTCGTCGCAAAGTGTCCACCCATCTGTCTTCCGGCTGACATCGGATCAAAATTGATATCCGTATGACCATACAAACCTGCAAAAAACTGCTCGATATTGAGCTCGCCAATCGCCATCATAAAGGTTTGATCGCGGTAGTAACCCGAACGGAAATCACCATTTTTGAAAGCTTTCGCCATAGCCAATTGCGGCACTTCTTTTCCATCGCCGAAAATACCGAATTTGGCTTTTCCGGTGAGTACTTCACGTCTGCCTAAAAGGCTGCATTCTCTACTGGTAATGGCAATTTTATAATCATGCAATACTTCTTTTTTGAAGTCTTCAAAAGACAGCACTGCAGCGGTTTCAACTTGTGTCATAAAGTGATTTATTTCTTAGGAAAACAAATTTAGTTAAAAAACCCTTTGTTTTTATGTTGGTTTAAAAAATATATGGTTCCGAGATTGTCAATCCTAGACTCAAATTTCGTATTGATTTTGTATATAATGCAACAAAAAATAAAAAGGTCAATCACATTGTTACAAAATCGATTCTTAAAACCATTTTCTTGTAAACAAATTAACCAAAACTTTTGGGTCGAGTGTGAGTACAATTCTGATTTTTTCGCTGTATTGTGTCTGCGTGATTTCCCAGCCGTTGTTCGAGTAAACGGGGAAATAGAATTCGAAGTAATCTGGCATTAAATTCAAACGAATGCCGCTATCATAAACCCAACGCTCGCGAAGATCGCTGTTTTTAACGAGTCCGACGTCGCCATAAACTTCAATCCAGTTCCAAACATTGAAACTGACGTTTGAAGTGACCAGCCATTTATTGACGAAGGTCGGCATCACTTTCGATTTAAATCCACCTTCTCCCAAAATAAACTGCTGGCTGAAGATTCCGGTTTTTTCGGATCTGCCCAACAATTCTTGCTCAAACAAATAATCGTTGATGCTCGACAAACCGAAATCGAAGGTATTGGTATCACTGGTTTTATTGTATAAAAACGAACCCGCGTACAATCTGAAATTGATCTGACGGTTGTTATCAAACAATCTTCGATACTGAATTTCGCCCGATAATTTTCCGAATGACGTCGAAAGTTGTGTGTCGGTTAGAAAAGTAAGATAATTTACAAGCTCCTGCTTGCTGTTGATGTATTTGAAACTAAACACGGAATAGTTTTCAAGCTTGTTGTCGATCACGTATTTGGTTTCTTGCTTCTGCACAACATTGTATCTGAAAACCAAAGCCTGTCGGTCATTCTTGCGGATATCATTATCGCGTATGTTTAGCGTAATACTGGGATTGATCTTAAAATAATTGGCATCGGGCGCATAATTGAAAAACGAACCGTTCAAACCATAGCGGATGTAAAACAAACGGCTATCCCGAATATAGTGGTGGAACGCCAATGAAGAAACGCCGCGCAGTGAACCCGTATTGGGCGAATATACAGGATTGACATCATAATTAAAAGGCTTGCCCAACAAAGTTTTATTGTGAAAACGAATCCCGGGCGCCAAACCATCGTAGTAATTGTAAGTAATCGAAGGCACGAAAACAATCTGGTTGTAATCAGGATTCTCCAAATCTTTAAAGAAATTGAATTTATACGGTCGGTTATTTCCTAAAAAGCTGTGCAGTGCTTTCCAATTATTTCGTCGGTTGAATTCAGGCACTTCATTTTCATAATTCAAAACGAGCTTGTCGGCATTTTGACTATCAACCGTAAAAGTGCTGTCTTTGCTAATGTTCTCGAACCATTTTTTGAAGACGATTTGTTTGTCTTTGATCCCGTATACCGGAATAGGCACGGTGGTTCCCGTTTTATTTTTGATCGTGAATGTAACGCTGTCTTCCGCCTTCGAGGCTTTACCGAAAGTATAGTCGACCAAATCGCGTGTGCCGACAATCGATTTGAAGAACCAATCGATATCTTTTGGTGTCTGCAGTTTGAGCAGGTTTTCAAAGTCTTTGGATGCGCGCAGTTGGTTCGTATTCAAAACGTGAAATGACTTGATGGCTTTCGGAACGATCGAATCATTTAAAAACCGGTCCAGATAATACAAACTTAAGCCGGCTCTGTATTTCGAAGCGATTTTTTCATTAAAACGAATCAATGTTTCTTTTGAGTTGCTTAGCGGCTGGTCGAGATTCTTGCGCGCCATCAGTAAATAATAGTAGCTGTATTGTTCGTTGAAATCCTGATTGATGATGTTGAAACTTTTGAGTAGTTTCAGTTTTGATAAACCGCCCATCATTTTCATATCGGGACGGTATTCATCGACATATTGCATCATCAAGTATACTTGAATGCCGTCGTAAATCCATTGGTCTTTTCGAGGATCCAAATGCAGCGCATTCTTCAAATAATTGTTGAGATAGGTCTTCAGAAATTTGAGTTCATACACAAACTCTTCCTGAAAAACATTAATAAAAGACGGCAGTTGATTCAGCCCATAATAAGGATTCCGTTCATAATCAACTTCAGAAACGCTAATTTTTTCGTAAGGATATTGGCCCACATTTTCGCCAACGTAGGTTACAATTCGGTCAATCAACAATGCTTTTTGTATATCCGTTAAGTTGTTGTCTTTCAAATTCGTAATAACTTCTACCTGATTGTTTTTGTAACTGTAAAATTGTGGTTTTGGTTCAATGTATAAACTAAAATCTGTGCGCTGTTTTCCCGCCAAGACAACACGTATTTGCGCGCCGGTTTTGATTTTACTAATCTCATTCAAATCCGAATTCAATTCGTAATTAATAGGAATGTCGATGTTGAGTTCATAATCACAAAGTCCATTCGCCACATCATCCAAATCAGCATTGCTGTACCGCACAAATTGGTGATTTTCATACCGCGCCGGACTCAAAAACCATTGTTTCAGTACAAAACCTTTTTTGTCATCATAGCCGTATCTGGTAAATCGATCGCTCGGAATCTTTACGGAATAGGCGAGACGTATTGTTTTCTTTTGATTGGGAAATATTTTTTCAAGCAGCGGGATTTCAATCAAATCATTTTGATTGTCAACGCGATGCCAAGTCAGCACCGCATTCTGATTATCGTTTATAACAATATTATTCGTACCACCCAATTCCTTTGCAGACGCAAAATGAAAACTGCGCACGAACTCGTCCGAAAAGCGCTTGCCTAATAAAGAATTTCTATCAGCATAGGCGTGGTTCCAATCGTTCAGAATGATACTGCTGATCGTGTCATTCGTCTGATTGAAATAGGTCAGTTCCTGAACCACTTGAAGTGTGTTCGTTTTCACATCAAGTTTCACGTCAAGCTTCGAAATATGCTGCGCAAATAGCCCGCAGGAAGCCAGCAACAGCAACAAATACGATAAGAAGTTAAGTAATGATTTCAATTATAACAGTCAAATTAGATTTTCATAACGAAATCAAATGGAAAATAGTACTAAAAATTTGGACTCAAGTCGTATTTTTTGTAAAATTTATCGAGTACATCCAAGACTTCATCTTCGGTATCTACGATTTTAAACAAGTCAAGGTCTTTCTCGCTGACTGTTTTTTCTCTTTCTACCAAAACTGCTTTGACCCAGTCAATCAATCCCGACCAGAAAGCCGTGCCGACCAATATAATTGGAAATTTGGCAATTTTCTTGGTTTGAATTAGCGTTATGGCTTCAAACATTTCATCTAAAGTTCCGAATCCGCCCGGCATGACAACAAAGCCCTGCGAATATTTGACGAACATCACTTTGCGCACAAAGAAATAATCGAAATTGAGGTTCTTATCACGGTCGATATAAGGATTGTAATGTTGTTCAAAAGGCAGCTCAATATTCAAACCTACCGAAGCGCCACCACCCAAATGTGCGCCTTTATTGCTCGCTTCCATGATGCCGGGACCACCGCCGGTAATGACGCCATAACCTGCTTTACTGATTTTATAAGCCACTTTTTCCGCCAAAAGATAGAACGGATCATCAGGCTGCGTGCGTGCCGAACCGAAAATAGAAACACACGGACCAATGCGACCCATCGTCTCATAACCATTAACGAACTCGGCCATAATTTTAAAAATCGCCCAACTATCATTCACACGGATCTCATTCCACGTTTTCTGTTTCAGGCGGTCCTGAATGATGCGATCCTCATCATTGTCAAAATCTTGTAATCTCATATTTTTTAATATTTTTATTCTTTTTTAAGTAGCTGATCCGGCTATCCGCTATAGTCCTCACTGCGTTGCGGGCTGCCGCTGCTATCCGGGCTAGGGCTTTAGATGTCAATCGAAAAGCGCGCGCTAAAGTAATTCTTTTTTCAAAAACGGCATAGTGTATTGGTGTTTTTGTTGGAACGCAGATAACGCGGACGACGCAGATCTCCACGGATTTTGATGTTTTGAAACTTAAAAAGAAACAGCCAAAATTCCGAAATCGGCGTAAATCACTTTAATTCGCGTCATCCGCGTACGATGTAAAGTGTTCAACAGATTGATGCATCACAATCTTACCCGGATATTTTTTAGCATACGCCTGCACCAACTGCATCATATACTGATTGCTTCGGTAAGGCGTAACATAATCCTTGATTTCAGAAGGTTGTGTAAAACCCACACTCGAGTCGATATAGCCCATCCCGTAAAAATCGCCGTTCTCAATCCAAATGCAACTGCGTTCTTCGACTGATCTGCCTTTGTCTAGAATCGCAAAGCTAGGTCTATTTTGCTGTAGCGAATCGATTGCTTTTCGGATTTGCAGGTTGTGCTCGAAAGTATCCGGTAGATTGTCACTGCCTAAATTGGACGCGATACCTTCAACGGCGCGCCCGTATTTGCAAAATCTCGAATCAATGCCAAACTGCTCTGACAGGCTTCGCAACATATTAATGCCATCAAACTCGGAGTGGAATTTCTGTATGCAGTTTTGGAATTTACCAAGCTTCCCAATAGCGAGATAAACATAACCGCTTCGAGCTTCGTATTCGTAAAGTCCAAATTTCGGATCAAAGCGTTTCAACGCCCGATTGTAAGTTGGCCACAGTTTTTTGATTTCCGAACATTCCAGCAAAAGCGCCATCAGTTCCGTAGCGCAAACCTCAAAAGAAATTGAGAAGATATCGCGCAGGAAATGCTGTCTTTGTGGTGTTACGCTGTGACCAGTAAAATGAGAGGCGACACGTTTTTTCAAATTAATGGCCTTGCCGACATAAATCACCTTTTTTTGCTGATTGTAAAAATAATATACGCCGGGTTTCTCGGGTAATTTCGTAAAATCTTCAGGCGCAAGGTTGGGCGGTAAACGTTGGTCTTGTGCATTTTTCTTTAGCATTTTTCCTATTTCGTCTGTGGCATCCCATTCGAGCAATTTCGAAAACAAAATGGCTGTGGCATCAGCATCACCGCCGGCACGATGTCGGTTTTCTAATGCGATGTTTAACGAATGGCAAAGATTTCCGAGGCTGTATGAACCCAAGCCGGGTCTGATTTTTCTAGCGGCACGAACGGTACATAATTTTCTCGCTGTCCATTTAAAGCCGGCTTTTTCGAGTTCATGTCGCACAAACGAATAATCAAAATTGACATGATGTGCGACGAAAATCCGATCCGTCAACAGCTGCAACACTTTCTCAGCAATATCGTCAAATATAGGCGCATGGCGCACCATCGCATTGTTAATGCCGGTCAGCGCAAAAATCGGAACCGGAATTTCCTTTTGCGGATTCACCAGTGTTTCCCAGCGATCTATTACGTTACTGCCGTCGTGGATGATGATCGCAATTTCCGTAATGCGGCTGCCACTGGCATTACCGCCCGTGGTTTCGATATCGACTATGGCATATTGCGTTTTCATTTTACTGCTGTGATCTATTTTTTTTCGTTTTCCAATGCCTTGAATTTAACGATGCGCCCAATCAGATCCAATGGGATCGGTTTGTCAAGCGGAAACTGAACCGATCCTTTCCCTTGTTTGTATTCCGAAAGTTGTTTTGTGAATTCCGTATGGTCTGTTGGTGTGGCGTAAAATCCGATATGGTTTTTAAAAGCCGCAAAATACACTAGTGGTGTGCCATTGGTTTTGTAGGCAGGCATTCCGTAGGCGATACTTTCAGTGGCTTTTGGCGCATGCTGAATAATTACTTCACGAACTTTAACCAGAAGTAATTGAATTGCGGTTGGAAATGTTGTTATGTATTCGTCAACAGATTTGTATGCGATTTTCATGTTTTGTATTTTATGGGATGCAGATGATTCGGATTTGCCTGATTTTTATAGATTCTTCTTTTGGAATCAGGTGTGTTTTAGCCCAGATAGTAACGGCATCCTTTTGTGACGTTGTTCGGCACAAAAGATAAAGTGGATAGCTGGATTAGCTTCTAAAAATAAACAAAAAATAATTTTCAATTTGTGAAAATCTTTGAAATCCGTGTTGTACGCGATCTAATTTCTAAAGCAACTCCTTCTTCAAAAACGCTGCAGTATAACTTTTTTTATGCTTCGCAATTTCCTCAGGCGTGCCTTCCGCCACAACCATTCCGCCGCCTTTCCCGCCTTCCGGACCAATATCGACGATATAATCCGCGAGTTTAATTACATCCATATTGTGTTCGATGATTAGAATTGTGTTGCCTTTGTCGACCAATTTATTAATGACTTCCATCAACACCCGAATATCTTCGAAATGCAAGCCCGTTGTTGGTTCATCGAGAATGTAAAACGTATTGCCCGTATCTTTTTTCGCCAATTCGCCTGCGAGTTTAATGCGTTGCGCTTCACCGCCCGAAAGCGTCGTGCTCTGTTGCCCTAACGTGATGTAACCCAAACCGACATCTTGAATCGTCTTGATCTTGCGGTTGATTTTCGGAATGTTTTCAAAAAACGGCACGGCTTCATCAACCGTCATGTTCAAAACATCCGAAATCGATTTGCCTTTGTAACGGATTTCTAAAGTTTCGCGGTTGAAACGTTTGCCTTGACAAGTTTCGCATTCGACATACACATCGGGAAGAAAATTCATTTCAATGGTTCTGACGCCGGACCCTTCGCAGGTTTCACAACGACCGCCTTTGACATTAAAGCTAAAACGCCCGGCCTTATAACCGCGGATCATGCTTTCGGAAGTCATCGTAAACAAGGTTCGAATTTCAGAAAACACTTCTGTATACGTTGCTGGATTTGACCGCGGTGTGCGTCCGATCGGGCTTTGATCAATGTCGATTACTTTGTCGATATGTTCTAAACCTTCAATTTTTTTATAAGGTTTGGGTTTCTTAACGCCATTGAAATAAAACGCATTCAGAATCGGATACAACGTCTCGTTAATCAACGTCGATTTACCACTGCCAGAAACACCGGTAACACAAATCATTTTTCCCAAAGGCAAAGCAATCGAGACGTTTTTGAGATTATTTCCAGTCGCTCCTGAAAGTTTTAGAAACTTGCCGTTGCCTTCACGGCGTTTTTTGGGAATCTCGATTTTTTTCTCGCCATTCATGTATTGTGCCGTCAGCGTATGGTGCTTTAAGGTTTCCGCGGGTGTTCCGATGCTGATGATTTCACCGCCATATTTTCCGGCACGTGGACCAATATCAATCACATAATCCGCGCGTTCGATCATGTCTTTATCGTGTTCTACGACAATCACCGAATTTCCGATATCGCGCAATTGCTCTAGCGAACGGATTAGTTTTTCATTATCGCGCTGGTGCAAACCAATACTCGGTTCGTCAAGAATATACAATACGCCAACGAGTTGCGATCCGATCTGTGTTGCGAGTCGAATGCGCTGTGCTTCACCGCCAGAAAGCGATTTTGAACTCCGATTAATCGATAGATAATCTAGTCCGACATTGACCAAAAAGTGCAGTCGGTCTTTGATTTCCTTAATCACTTCGGTCGCAATCTGTTTTTGTTTTTCGGATAATGATTTTTCGAGTTTGTCAAACCAAACCGTCAGATCCGAAATATCCATCGACGACAAATCATTGATGTTCTTCTCGTTGATGCGGAAATACAGCGCTTCTTTTTTAAGACGTGAACCTTCGCAAACCGGGCAAATCACTTCATCCATGAATTCTTTTGCCCAACGTTTGATGCTCGTTGAACCGCTTTCGTCGTGCTGGTTTTTGATGAAATGCGAAATGCCTTCGAATTCGATTTTGTATTCTTTGGTGATGCCCATCGTTTTCGATTCGACCGCAAATTTTTCCTTACCGCCGTGTAGAATAATCTCCATCGCATCTTCGGGAATTTTCTCTATGGGATCCGTGATTTTAAAGTTGAACTTCTCACCAATGATTTCGAGCTGCTTGAAAATCCAGCTGCTTTTGTATTCGCCCAAAGGCACAAATCCGCCGTTCTTTATGGATAGTTTCGGATTAGGAATGATCTTTTTGAGGTTGATTTCATTGATCATGCCCAAACCGTTGCAATGGTCGCATGCGCCTTTGGGGGAATTAAACGAAAACAGATTCGGCTCTGGATTCTGGTACGAAATTCCTGTTGATGGGCACATTAGATTTCGACTAAAAAAACGAATTTCATTGCTATCCTGCTCTAAAACCATCAGGATGTTTTCGCCATGGTACATCGCGGTTTGAATACTTTCCGAAAGGCGTTTTTCACTTTCAGGAGTCGCTTCTACAAAAATCCGGTCGATGACAATCTCGATGTCGTGGGTTTTGTAGCGATCGAGTTTCATTCCGGGCGTAATGTCTTTGATTTCGCCGTTGATGCGCACTTTAAGAAAACCTTGCTTTGCAATCTGCTGGAACAATTCGCCATAATGGCCTTTACGCGCACGAATTACTGGGGCTAGAATATTGATTCGTTTTCCAATGAAATTTTCGGTGATTAGTGTTTTGATTTGATCGTCGGAATACGAGACCATCTTTTCATTGGTGTTGTAACTGTATGCTTCGGCGGCGCGGGCGTAGAGCAATCGCAGGAAATCATATATTTCGGTAATCGTTCCAACGGTGGAACGTGGACTTTTACTTGTGGTTTTTTGTTCAATGGCGATCACGGGTGACAAGCCATCGATTTTGTCGACGTCGGGGCGTTCTAATCCACCCAGAAATTGTCTTGCATACGCAGAGAAGGTTTCCACATAACGGCGTTGTCCTTCGGCATAAATCGTATCGAAAGCCAATGACGATTTTCCGGAGCCTGAAAGTCCCGTAATGACTACGAGTTTTTCTCGCGGAATGGAAACGTCGATGTTTTTGAGATTGTGGACGCGGGCGCCCAAGACTTCAATGGTATTTTCGGTATCTAGCATGGTTTTTTGGCAAAGGGCAAAGGTAAGTTTTCAATTGATATTTGACAATTGATAATTGATAATTAAAAGCCAATAATGATAAATTAACAGTTGATTGTTTAGGAGCATTATCCAGCTGTGCACTATTATCTTTTGCGTCGAACGCCGCCGCAAAAGGATAACCGCTTCCATTTGGGCTAAGCAATAATCTAAAATGAACTACTGTTTTCCAATTATCAATTATCAATTATCAATTACTCAATTATCAATTACTCAATGGTCATCGCTCTGAGTTTCTCGCGGTACGCTTCCAATGCATTGGATTTTGAGATGAAGCCGTAGTACTTTCCGTTTTTGAGCACAGGTAAGAAATTGACTTGGGTTTTTTCGAATTTTTCCATGACGATTTCCATGCTGTCGGTGGGATAAACAATATCAATTGGCGGAATCATGATTTCGTCGACAGGCGTATACTTGACTTTGAAATCGCTGAAGATAATCTCGCGGATATCATTGAAATGCACGATGCCCAAAAGCTTTTTCTCGTGATTGATCACCGCAAAAATTACTTGATTCGAGTGTGAAATCAGATCAACCAATTTGACCAAACTCTGATCGAGCGTAATGGTCAGATAATCGGTTTGGATGATTTTCTCGGTTTCCAGCGTCGAAAGAATGTTGGTGTCTTTATTATTCGTGAAGGCGTGGCCTTTTCGTGCGAGGTTTTTGACGTCGAGCGAATGTCTTTCAAAGCGTTTTGAAATTGCAAAACTGATTGATGAGACGATCATCAGCGGAATCATCAAATCATAACCGCCCGTAATTTCCGCGATCAGGAAAATAGCCGTCAACGGTGCGTGGAATAGGCCGCTCAAGATTCCCGCCATACCGACTAAAGTAAAATTGCTGATGGGCAATTGCGTGAGCCCTATCGTATTTAATGTTTTGGAAAAAAAGAATCCCGCGTAAGAACCCAAAAACAATGACGGTGCGAAATTGCCGCCGTTGCCGCCGCTACCCAGTGTAATTCCTGTGGCAAAAACTTTGAGCATCATCGTGAATCCAATAAAAGCGATCAAAACCCAATCGTTGTTTCGGAAATCGCTGAACAAGGTGTTTTCAAGCAATTCGGCCGGATTTTGGGATAAAGTTCGGATGCTTTCATAACCTTCACCAAAAAGTGTCGGGAAAACAAAAATGATGACTGCTAAAATCGAAGCGCCAAACAATGCTTTTTTATAAGGACTGATTCTCAAGCGCGTAAAAAAGTGTTCAATGCGTTGGAAATTCCGAGAATAATATACTGCGATAAATCCAGTAAAAACGCCAAGCAGCAGATAATACGGAATGTTGTGGTAGTTGAAAGTTTGTTCTTGACTGAATGTGAGTAAGACGTCTTCATCTAACGTAATTGCGGAAACTAATGCGCCTGTAGCAGCGGCAATCATAATGGGTGTGAATGCTGAAATGCTGACGTCCACAAGTAGTACTTCAATCGCGAATAAGACACCGGCAATCGGTGCGTTGAACGCTGCTGCTATCCCAGCTGCGACACCACAGCCTATGAGTAAGGTGCGGTCTTTATAACTCAGTTTGTACCGTTGGGCATAATTCGAACCGAAAGCGGCACCCGTGATTACAATTGGACTTTCAAGCCCAGCGGAACCGCCAAGTCCGACCGTTAGGGAACTCGTTACGATTTGCGCATACATTTGTTTTTTGGGGATAATGCTTGCTTTTTTGGCTACGGCGTATAGGATTTGTGAGGTGCCTTTTTCGATAGTGCCGCCTAACAATTTTTTGACAACAAAAACAGTCAAAAGTATACCAACAATGGGCAATATGCTATTGATAAAACTCAATTTTAGAATGCCATTTACAGAAGTGGCGATCGAAAAAACCTTATGGGCAAACGATTTTAGGATGATCACGGCAAAGGCTGCTGAGATACCGACCAATACACTCGATAGGAAAATAAACTGCTTGTTGGTCAGCTTTTCCTGCGACCAGGCAATGACACTTTCAATTTTGCGAATGGATTTTTTGAGCATTGGGTTTTGGAAAAGTGCTAATTTAGTGTATTTATCTTCGCTCGCAAAGGCGCAAAGGCTCAAACTTTTGATAAATTTTTCTAGTTATTCTGTTGTGAACGGGCAACGCACAACACTTAAAATCCAACTGCTTTATCATCACCGCGATAATCGGCGCCGCCTTCGAGTTGCCCGTTTGGAAGTTTTAGAATCGCATCAACCTTACCGATGACTGGCAAAGTCTTGACATTGATATTGTAACTTTTCTTTTTGAGGTTGTTTAAAATTTCATCGGAGAAACTGCTGGGTTCAAAAACGACTTCGTCCGGCAGCCATTGGTGGTGGAAACGCGGCGCATTGACTGCTTGCTGCATGGTCATTTTGAATTCGTAAACATTCAATATCGTTTGCAATACCGAAGTGATGATGGCAGAACCGCCAGGAGAACCCATTAACATCAATAGTTCGCCTTTTTTTTCGACAATCGTGGGCGTCATCGAACTCAACATTCTTTTTTGTGGCGCGATACTATTCGCTTCAGCGCCGATCAAGCCGTAATAGTTGGGAACGCCGGGTTTGATACTGAAGTCGTCCATTTCGTTGTTGAAGAAGAATCCGAGTTCATCCGAATAGAGTTTCGACCCATATGCGCCATTCAAAGTCGTCGTCACCGAAACCGCATTGCCCTCAGCATCAACAATCGAATAATGCGTCGTCTCATTGCTTTCGGAAATCGTGAGATCACCGTGAGCAACTGCTGATGAAAGTGTGGCTTTATTCCAATCTAAATTTTTCATTCTTTGTTTCAGGTAATTCTTATTAACCAATTGATTTTTAGGAATTGAAATAAAATCAGGATCGCCCAAAAAGTAGTTTCGATCTGCATAAGCGCGCCGTTCTGCTTCGGTAATCAGTTGAATGTATTTTTCGCTGTTGTGACCGTATTTTGGAAATGGGTACGGCTGAATCATTTTTAAAATTTGCTGTAATGTGATGCCACCGGAAGAGGGTGGCGCCATTGAAATGATCTTTAAACCTTTGTATTGGAAAGTGATTGGTTTGCGCCATTTGACTTCATACTGCGACAAATCCTCCATCGACATAATGCCACCGTTTTTCTGAATGAAATCGACCATTTTTTGAGCCGTTTCGCCTTTGTAGAATTCAGCTGCACCATTTTTCAGGATGCGTTCCAAAGTAGCGGCGAGCGCAGGATATTTGATTGTGTCGCCGATTTTAAAAGGTTGGGCGTATAAAGTTTGAATGCCGCTGATCGCAATGATGTCTTTTTGGTTCGTTTGTATTTGTATCTGCTGTTTTGGGGTAATGACGATTCCTTTTTTTGCCAACGCAATCACGGGACGCATGATTTCGGCAATGGGTAACTTGCCAAATTTTTGGTGAACAGCGTAAATTCCGGCAATTGTTCCCGGTACACCAATCGCCAACGCACTATCCGTACTGAGTTTTGGAATTGCGTCGCCGTTTGAATCAAGATACATATTTTTTGTCGCTTTGATTGGCGCTTTTTCGCGGAAATCGAGTGATCCCGAATCACCGTTTGATTGTCGGTATACCATAAATCCGCCACCGCCAATGTTGCCCGCATATGGGTAAGCCACCGCCAATGCCAATTGCGTTGCCACCATCGCATCAAATGCATTGCCGCCTTTTTTCATGATGTCGACACCAATTTGAGAAGCCTCTTCGCGGGCTGATACGATCATTGCTTGTGAAGCAATTAATCCTTGCTGAGCGTTTGATCTCTGTATGAAGCAGCAGAAAATAATCAGGAATAATGCGGGTTTCAACTTCATAACACCAATAGTTTCTGATTCGCATGGGCTTTCAAGTCGACGAAGAAAGTTGTGAATTCCGTTTCGAAATCATCATAGAATGTTTTGAGTTCATCAATCGAATACTGCATTTTAGAAAGGTTGTTCGTCCGACGATCCATTTGCAATAGAATCCGCGCGATGCCCTCAATATATTGGTAATTCACGAGCCAATTGTGTTCAATCATATACGGCATTAGGTTTTTGGTTTTATCAGTCAGATGCTCATAATGATCCTGAAGCGATTGGTAGAACCGAGCTACGAAATTCTCCAGTTTTTCATCGGAATAATCCGCCCAGTTTTTCGCAAGAAAATGATCGTAAAAAACGTCTACGATCACGCCGGCATAATGGTGGTATCGTTCGTGAAGTCGATGTGTACTCTGCCGGAAAACCGGATGCGCATCCGTAAAAGTATCAATCGCGCGGTGCAGCACAATACCTTTCTGGATGTCTGCTGGTAGATGTTCGTACTGTTTGCCACGAATGCCGTCTGCCATGAAGTTGCCGATCTTAATTAAATCGTTTTCATTGGAAAGATAGATGTGGGCTAGGAAATTCATTTTTGGAGCGCCTTAGTTTCGGAGATAGTTTCCGTAAATATAAAAAAACTTAGGCAGTCAGGTACTCAGGAACGCAGCAACTTTTTTATATTTGCTGACAATTCAAAATTTGACATTCAAAATTCAAAATATTTTTCCAATGACATTAATAAAATCAATTTCAGGAATTCGGGGAACCATTGGCGGGAAAGTGGGCGAGAACTTAACACCTGTCGATGCCGTAAAGTTTGCATCCGCGTACGGAACCTTTATGAAAAGCAACACTAAGAAAGAAAAACTGACTGTCGTTGTGGGTCGAGATGCCCGCATTTCAGGACCGATGATTCACAATCTAGTGGTCAATACTTTAATCGGTCTCGGCATTAATGTGATTGATTTGGGCTTGTCGACAACACCTACCGTTGAAGTTGCCGTTCCGCTAGAGAACGCTGATGGCGGTATTATTTTGACTGCTTCGCACAATCCGAAACAATGGAATGCATTGAAATTATTAAATGAAAAAGGCGAATTTCTAAGTGGTGATGACGGCGCTAAAATCCTTGAAATCGCCGAAGCGGAAGCGTTTGACTTTTCTGAAGTCGACGATTTGGGAACGATTCAAATTAATGACGCCTACATGGACATTCATATTGATGAAGTACTGAATCTGCCTTTAGTTGATGCGGAAGCAGTGGCCAAAAGAAAATTCAAAGTCGTTGTTGATGGTGTGAATTCCTCAGGCGGCATCGTGATTCCAAATTTATTGGAGCAAATGGGTGTGGAGGTTGTCAAATTGTATTGCGAACCTAACGGGCATTTTCCGCATAATCCTGAGCCTTTGAAAGAGCATCTGGGCGATATTTGTCAATTGGTTCTTGAAGAAAAAGCAGATTTCGGCATTGTAGTAGATCCAGACGTTGATCGACTCGCATTCATTTCCAATGACGGCGAAATGTTCGGCGAAGAATATACTTTAGTTGCTGTTGCGGACTATGTTTTGAGTAAAACGCCCGGCAATACCGTTTCGAATATGTCGTCTTCCCGTGCGTTGCGCGATATTACCAACAAACACAATGGAAGCTATCAGGCAAGTGCTGTGGGCGAAGTAAATGTTGTAGAATTGATGAAAAAAACCTCTGCAATTATCGGCGGTGAAGGCAACGGTGGCATCATTTATCCTGAACTCCATTACGGTCGCGACAGCTTGGTAGGCGTGGCTTTATTCCTGACACACTTGGCGAATCTTAATGTAACGGTTGCGGAATTAAGAGCCAGTTACCCACAATATTACATGAGTAAAAACAAGATCGAACTGACGCCGCAGATTGATGTCGATGCGATCCTTGAAGGCATGACCGCGAAATACAAAGATGAAGACATTTCAACGATCGATGGTGTTAAGATTGATTTCGCTAGCGATTGGGTGCATTTGAGAAAATCAAACACGGAACCGATTATACGTATTTACACAGAAGGACCCACACAAGCCCAAGCTGATGCCTTAGCGTTAAGAATTATTGATGAAATCAAGGTTGTGGCTGGAATTTAGTCATCAAAAGTTTGATTTTTTAGGAGCCGGGAACCTGCTGTCATTCCAATCTTTTTATGCTGAAACGAGTTCAGCATAAAAAGGATTTTCCCTTCCATCAGGGCTAGGCACCGGTTTTTAGAACGCAACCTTATAAATCACACCAGCCGTAAACGAACGCGTCAGACCGTCTGGCCGAATTTCACGCACCACAAATGGCGTGGCTAATGAAAGTTCGATGCTGTTGTTTTTGTTCAAATGATAAATACTGATCAGGTTTCCGTTGATTGTCAATCCGTCGGAGCCATTAATGTTTTCC
>JANPJB010000038.1:0-77069 GCA_031425295.1 Flavobacterium sp.
AGTTTTTCTTCTCGGTCGTCAGGTACTTTTCGCTCAATATTTATTTTCTTTTTTAGAAGCTGATCCCGCTATCCGTTGCAATCTTTTGTGCCGAACACCGTCACAAAAGGATTTACTCTGTTATCGGGGCTAGGGCTTTTCGTTTATTATGAAATTTTCTTTTCAAATTCCTGCATCACATCGACCAAAACCTGAACGCTTTCGAGTGGCAATGCGTTATACATCGACGCTCGGTAACCGCCCAAAGTTCTATAACCCGTGATACCGCTGATACCGGCTTCTTTCCACATCGCATCAAAAGCTCCGGTGTGCGCTTCATCGACCAAACGGAACGTAGCATTCATGTTCGATCGGTCTTCGGTAACGGCAATCCCTTTAAAATGCGGATTGCGGTCAATTTCACCATATAATAACTGCGCTTTGGCCTCATTGATTTTTTCAATCGCAGCGATACCGCCTAAATTTTTGAGCCATCGCAACGTCAGTAACGTTGCATACACCGCGAAAACCGGAGGTGTGTTCAACATGCTTTCTTTATCGATATGGTTCTGATAATCTAAAATTGTTGGAATCGTTCTACCGGTTTTTCCCAAAATAGAGTCTTTGACAACGACTAAGGTAGTTCCCGCCGGACCCATATTCTTCTGCGCTCCGGCATAAATCAAGTCAAACTTTGAAAAGTCCAAGACGCGTGAGAAAATATCCGAACTCATGTCGCAAACCACAGGCACGCTCACATCTGGGAAGGATTTCATTTGCGTTCCGTAAATCGTATTGTTGCTCGTGCAGTGGAAATAATCCGCATCCACAGGAATCTCATATTGTTTCGGAATATAACTGTAACTATCGGCTTTTGAAGAAGCTACAACAATGGTTTCGCCAAAGTTCTTCGCTTCTTTTATGGCGCTACTGGCCCAAGTTCCGGTGTCGAGATATGCGGCTTTTCCGTTGATTTTCATCAGGTTATACGGCGCCATCAAAAATTCTAAACTCGCACCGCCTTGCAGGAATAAAGCATGATAGCCTTTTCCAGTTAATCCTAGTAACTCTAAAGCCAAAGCACGTACTTCGTCCATAACCGCGACAAAATCTTTGCTTCTGTGCGAAATCTCCAAAATGGATAAACCCGAATTGTTGAAATCTAAAATAGCGGCGGCTGCTTTTTCAAGAACTTCTTGCGGCAGGATGCAGGGTCCGGCGCTGTAATTATGCTTTTTTATGGTTGCTGTTGTCATAATCAAAAAATTAAGTCGCAAATTTCGACAATAGGGTTGTAATAACCGAGTGTATTTGCAATTTATTCGTGGGATTTATCAACAAAAACGATGTAGTTATAAACCTGTTACGCCTAGTTTTTAATAATTTTGAAAGTGTCTACAGTTTTGTTTTGGTCATACGTTTTCAAAAAGTAGATGCCTGTTGCCAATTTCGCCAACGAAACCTTATCCGTATGCTGGCATTCTGTTTGGAGCAAATGCCCGGTTGTAGAATATACTTCAATTCTCTGAACGCGAACCGAAGCATCATTTTGGATATAGACCACATCATGTGTCGGATTTGGATAGGCTAGCGTGGTATTTTTTTCAAAAGTCGGACTGCCCAAAGTCATGTCTAGATAATAAGCGTTACCCGAAAAGGGGATTTCTTCAAACGGAGAACCGAAGATTGCGATGTCGCCTTTGCTCGCAATGCAAGACCCAAATTGATCATCCAAACCTTCGGGAGCATCACTGTAATAGGTGTTTTGGTATTCCCATGCCGCACTGTTTTTTTGGTAATGTAGCACCGGAAACTTCCTTGTCATTTGCAGTATGTATTGGTTAGAACCCAAGAACATGTCGTCACCATTGACTGCGATTTCGGTGTATACTTGGTCGCTGCTGCTTGGATTGCTTAAATCCAATGTGGTTGGGTTGACCCAATTTCCGTTTGAATTGTTAAAAACACTAACTCCTTGCGGCGGGAATTCAAATATTTTTAGCAAGAAAAGTCGGTTGTTTGACAAAGTGAAATCAGTAATACCTTCCCAAGGATTTTCTCCATTGGTATTTCCAAATGCCCAATGCGTGCCATCCCAACGGAAAGTATGGATGCGTTGTCCACCTTCATCGGAAGATACCACCAACGTTTCATTTTCAACTTCAATCTTACGGCCCAAAGCATTGGTGTTCGGAACCGTCAATTTTTCGGAGTAGGTCCAAGTCGTTCCGTTGAAATTGTAGACGTATACGGCGCCGTTGCCAAAACTCGTATCGAGCCCGAAACCATTGGCAGCGATAAACAATTGGTTGTTGTATAACGTCACATTATTCCCGAAATAGTCATTTATCATGCCGTCGGGAGCGGTTATTTTTTGTAGAAATTCATACGATCCACCGACTTTTTGATAGAGGTAAACCGCGCCGGCATTGGAAGCCGTACTGTCATCGCCGGTAGCGCCTATGGCAATAAAATCATTGTGTATAGCAATGGAATTCCCGAACCAGTCGTCGTAGAGAAGGCTGTTCTGAAACAGTGTCTGCTGTTGCTCGATGCCATTGGCATTTTTAACAAACAGATACACCTTCCCTAAACTGTTCACACTCATCATGGAACTGCTCGATACGATGATTTCATTGCCGTCAATGTCGATGGCATCACCAAAAAGAAAACCACTGAAATCGGTTGTTGGTCTAAAACTTTGAAGTTGTGCGAATGTCAATTGACATCCAAAAATCAGAACTAAAAGGGTAGTAGTTGGTCTCATATCTGTCTAGTTTATAAACAAATATAATATTATAAATTCGTTAAAAAAGCAATCGTATCCACATTGTCGGCATAATCCCAAAGCTTGGGTTGCTGCGTTGTGCCAAACGGAATGCTGTTTTGTACCAAGTCATTGGAAACAATGCATTGAATGCTATCTTGATCGGTACTCAACCGGTTTTGAACTTCATCAAGATTGTCGTAATACTCATAAAAAACACTTGATATCGGCGATGCGTGGCTAGTATCTTCCTTAATTGTTAAAAAACCATTGTCGAGCAGTTTAAAATTGCTCATCAAAAAAACTGCTTTGTTGTAATCGTAATTGTTTGCGTATTTTTCATAATGAATAACGTCCTGATATGGGAATATGGCTTCGAAAAACGCCGTGAAATCATACACTTTCGGCACTAATAATTTCGAAACATTGCGACAGCCCAAACCGAAATAACGGAAAATATCTTCACCCAAAGCGTGCAGCTGTTCTTTGGTTTCGTGGCCATTTAAAACGGCAACGGAATTCCTCGATTTGCGGATGATGCTCGGTTTGTCTTTAAAATAAAATTCGAAATAACGCGCCGTATTGTTGCTTCCAGTCGCAATGACCGCATCGAAATTTTCGAGTTTTCCTTTGACGAAAGTGATGCTATTTTTCATGTCTGGCGCCACGGCAATTAGATATTGCGCTAAAAAAGGCAATAGATGCTGGTCGTTCGATGAGGTCTTTACAACCACCAGATGCCCCGAAATCAACACCGACAGAAAATCGTGAAAACCCACAAGCGGAATATTGCCCGCAAGAATGAGTCCGATGGTTTTTGGCGCTACGTTCGTCAGATCATAAGCAGCTAGCCAGGAATTTAAATTGTCCTCGGTTAAAGCTTCCGCCCAAGATTGGATTGCGAAATAAACTTGCTCGGGCGTATACCAGCCATTATGCGATTGCGATAATTGGATCAAATCAACAAACGAATCAAAAAACAAATCGTTGTGCAAAACATCGCTTTTTCGTTGGCTTATGTTGCTAGAAAATTGACTTAAAAATTTACCTAATTCAACAAAAGCGATTTTTTGGGCAATTTGTAACATTTGTTTGCTTGTTTATAAAGAGATTTGATTGTAATTTTGCCCCAAAAATAAGCAATAGATTTAGCATTTCACATTCTTGTACCCACAAACTGAAATCGATAATCCAAAATCTAAAATCACCCATGGCTATCATCATCACGGACGAATGTATCAATTGTGGCGCTTGCGAACCCGAATGCCCGAACACTGCAATATATGAAGGTGCTGACGATTGGCGCTATAAAGACGGTACTAAATTAAAAGGAAAAATCATTTTGCCCGACGGATCTGAAGTCGATTCTGATGCTGCACAAACGCCCATTTCAGACGACATTTATTATATCGTTCCCGGAAAATGTACCGAATGTAAAGGCTTTCATGAAGAACCGCAATGCGCCGCGGTTTGCCCCGTAGACTGTTGTGTTCCCGATGACAACCATGTAGAAAGCGAGGAAACCCTACTTAACCGACAGGCGTTTTTGCACAATGAATAGCATCTAGTGCTTTCCAGACTTCAAAGTTTTTAGTAGTAAATCTACCGCGTTATTTTAAAATTTTTTTAGCTATTCTCAGCGATTTAAGTTTTGGAATACAATAATATTGTGTACTTTATCGATGTTTTGATGAAATTTTTACTAGGTTTGTTAAAATTTCACGTTATATGTTGCGAAAGATATTGCTGATGTTTTTTCTAATGATCGGTTTTCAGGCGTTCTCACAAGCTGTTGAGAAAATGATCGTTTTAAAAGATAAAGACACCGAAGCCACGATCGAAGATGCTGCGGTTTCGATATTAAAAACAAAACAGAATCTGCTCAGCAATGCCAATGGCGTCGTCACTTTTGAACTCAACGGTGTTTCAAGCATCCAAATCAAGCATCCTTCGTATTTGGGGATTACAATTCGGTCGACGATCTTAAAAGAAAAATCAACCATTATTTATCTGAAGAACAATGTCAACGATCTTGATGAAATTGTCGTAACCAAAAAGCATCCTCAAAAGATACTAGCGTCTTTAATACAAAATTCAAAGAAGCACCTGACAATTCCTGGGCGACTGAAAGTTTATTCGCGGGAGTTTTTCAAGCTCAATGGTAATTACTCTTATTATAATGACGGGTTGATGAATTTCCAGCTGCTCGACAAATCCAAAAAGATAAACGCGGTATTACTAGTCGAGCAAAATCGTTCCAAAAGCTTGATCAGTGAGAATATTTCTGGGGATTTATTGGGTTATAATCTGAATGATATCATGGAGAATTATTACAACTTCAAATACCTCAATCCGCTGCTCGATGCCCAAGCAAAAAAGGAATATGAGTTTGTGATTAAAGTCTATTCTAAAAACAAAGAATTCAATATTATCAACGCGGTTCCAACTGAAAATGCGACGGGTTTGCTCGATGATTTCTCGATTATTTATGATCCGCAACGAAAATTAATCGTCGAAGTGAGTTCCGTGGTTTCCCCAATGGTGCTGTCGAAAATGAAGGACAAAAAGAACAAAGGCTCCAGAAACATCAACCAATCTTCATTTAAAACGATCTACAAATTTCAAAACAACAATTATTATCTGTTGTGCTCGAAAGAAGAAATCAGCTTTGAGAAAGTGGAGAAAGACCAAAATAAGGAAATTGAAGTGCGGAATTATTTTCTGACGACAAATTTCAGTACACAAAACTACGCTTACAAAGACAGTGAAGTATACAAAGACAAAACACTGTATAACAAAAAAGATGTGATCCTTAGCGACTACTGGAATGAATCCGGACTCACCGCCACCGACGAAGAGCAGAAAATCATCAGCAGCATCGAAGAGCAGAATTAAAAAAATCCACTACAAATTGCACAGATTTTCACAGATTAATTGGGGGAAATTTGTGCAATTTGTGTGCAATAAAAAATGCTTTCAAAAACAATTTTAAAGCTTATATTTGCACACTTTTTTAAACGAATAATCACGGTCAACACCAAGTTTCCCGTAAACCCAAGCATATGAAAGCAGGAATTGTAGGATTACCCAACGTAGGAAAATCAACGTTATTTAATTGTTTGTCGAATGCCAAAGCGCAAAGTGCCAACTTCCCGTTTTGCACGATCGAACCCAATATTGGCGTGGTCAATGTTCCTGATCCGAGAATCGAAAAATTGGAGGAACTCGTAAAACCAGAGCGTGTTCAAATGGCAACCGTTGATATCGTCGACATTGCCGGACTCGTAAAAGGCGCGAGCAAAGGTGAAGGCTTGGGAAACCAATTTTTGGGTAATATCCGCGAATGCAACGCGATCATTCATGTATTGCGTTGTTTTGACAATGACAACATCGTGCATGTTGATGGTAATGTCAATCCGATCCGCGACAAAGAAACAATCGACATCGAATTGCAGTTGAAAGACCTCGATACCGTTGAAAAACGCTTAGAGAAAGTCAACCGTGCCGCCAAAACAGGAAACAAAGAAGCACAAGTAGAAAAAGCACTTTTGGATAGAATCCGCGAAGCATTATTGCAAGCCAAATCGGCAAGAACCGTAGTGCCGCAAAACCACGACGAGGAGGAATTGATGGAAAACTTCCAACTCATTACTTCAAAACCGGTATTGTACGTCTGCAATGTCGATGAAGATTCAGCCGTAAAAGGAAATGCTTACGTAGATCAAATTCGGGAACTCGTCAAAGATGAAAACGCCGAAGTGATTGTCTTAGCGGTTGGAACCGAAGCCGATATTACGGAACTCGAAACCTACGAAGAACGCAAAATGTTCCTTGAAGATTTAGGTTTGTCAGAGCCGGGTTCGTCCGTTTTAATCCGTGCAGCCTATAAATTATTGAAGCAGCAAACCTATTTCACAGCCGGCGTGAAAGAAGTCCGAGCTTGGACAATTAACATTGGAGCGACAGCGCCACAAGCCGCCGGAGTGATCCATACGGATTTCGAAAAAGGATTCATCCGCGCCGAAGTAATCGCATACGACGACTATGTTGCACTGGGTTCAGAATCGAAAGTAAAAGAAGCGGGAAAACTGCGCGTTGAAGGAAAAGAGTATATTGTTAAAGACGGCGACGTGATGCATTTCAGATTCAACGTCTAACCGCAAACATTACGATTCCTGATAAAATCAAAACCTGTAAATTATTTTACGGGTTTTTTTGTTTTTTAACCTAGCTTTCGCTTTCTTTATACAACCCTAAATCTACTACTTATAATTCCGATTATTCTTTTGAAGGAAATTGGAGTGAAGAAATACTGTTCGTTGTATGAATAATGCGCCTTTACATAACAAACTCAAAGTACAAGTCGATAATCACTTATCGAAAATACTTTCAGAAAATCTTCCCGAAATTCAAAATTTTATCGATGAAGTCAATCTGACCTATCTCAATCACGAGAAAGTTACGAAATCATCCAAAAAAACTTCGCAGCTTACCAAGAAAGAACTCATTGAAAGCAATGCAAAATTAAAAGAAGAATTAGATAAAAAAGTCCATTTTCAGGACAAACTCATCAATGCCATCCAACAACTCAATGGCGAAGGCGGCATCAATCGCGAAGACAATCTCGACAACCTGCTCGACATCCTGAACAAAGAGATTGAACTCAAGAAAGAATTCCAAGAGCAACTCTTTACCTCAAAGGCGGCTGCAGAAGAAGCCAATGAAGCGAAATCTGAATTCCTGTCCACGATGAGCCACGAAATCCGGACACCGCTGAATGCGATTATCGGACTCATATACATCATGGAAAAAGAAAACTCGCTGCAAAGTTTTCACGAAAATATCGAAGTGCTCAAAAATTCGGCACAGAACTTATTCCTGCTCATTAATGACATTCTCGATTTCAGTAAAATTGAAGCCGGGAAAGTCGACATCGAAAAAATCCCATTCGACCTCAGTTTGCTTGCGCATCAAATCGCAAAATCGATGGAAGCCCGCGCGTCTGAAAATCTCAATAAAATTGAAGTCATCGTCGATCCAGATTTCGTTCCCAATCTCATTAGCGATCCGCTGCGCATCAATCAAGTGATTACGAATTTGGTGTCGAACGCCGTCAAATTCACGTATGAAGGAAGCATCCAGATCAAACTCAAACAGATCGCCGTTCAAAACAAAATTTCAACATTTAAAATTGAAGTCATCGACAACGGAATTGGCATCGATAAAGATAAGTTCCAATCCATTTTCGAGAAATTCTCACAAGCCGAAACCAAGACATCGCGCTTGTACGGCGGCACCGGATTGGGACTCGTAATCACAAAAAAACTACTAAGCCTGCTCGGATCTGAAATCAAATTCGAAAGCGAAGTCGGCAAAGGATCCTGCTTTTATTTCACGATGCACCTGCCCATCGATTACAAGCAAGATGCTGTCAATACGCGCGATCTGCAGGAAAATTACAAAGAAGAAAACCTAAAAGGACTCAAAGTTTTACTCGTTGAAGATAATTTAATCAACATCAAAATCGCACAGAAAATCATGGGGCAATGGGGAGTGGAAGTCGATTTGGCGGCAAACGGACTCATCGGCATCGAGCAATTCAACGCCAACCAGTACGATGTCATCCTAATGGATCTTTCGATGCCCGTCATGGATGGTTACGACGCAACAATCGCGATTCGCCAAACCGACAAAATGATTCCCATTATAGCGCTAACAGCATCGGCTTCGTTCGGTTATCTCGACCGCGCACTGCAAATCGGCATCAACGAATACATCATCAAGCCTTTCAATCCGAAAGAGCTCAACATGAAGCTGCGGAAGTATTATAATCCGTAGTTGGAATTTCAGATTTCAGATTTTTTGGGCCTATTTCAAGCTGTCCGTTCCAAGATTTTCGCAAAAACCCTTTTTTTGAAAGCCCCGAAAACGCTTCCTATGGTCGCCTTTTCAAGCCAACAAAAAATACTGTTTTTCACAAAAATGCTTTCCACTACCATCTGGGGCAGGGCTGTAACGGTAGATTGGGTAATGCATCGATGCAGAAACCCGCGCTTCCAAGCACAATTTGTCACAATATAGAATTACCTTTTTCGTTATCAATTTCGCAGGACTAATCTGATTCCAAACGCATGAAAAACCAAATCTCAAACCCGATGAACTGGTGTCGTCTTTTGATTTTATTGATAACCGCCACAACCTATTCACAATCCTATACAACGGTCGACGCAGCAGTAGGGAATTATCCGAAATCTTTCGCTTCACCCGAAAAACTCGCCGAGAGAATCAAAGTTGATTTCACCTCAGAAGAACAGAAAGCCCGCGCGATATTCACCTGGATTGCGCTCAATGTTCGTTATGATCTCAAAGCATACCAATCGCAAGCCGCGAACCCACAAATGGCGTATTCGTTTACGACCGAAGAAGACCGGATCAATAAAGAAGCAAAGTTTCGACGCGATGGCGCAGTGACGGTTTTGCGCACCAAAAAAGGCGTTTGTCAGGATTATACGGCTTTGTTTCATACGTTGTGTGAACTCGTTGGACTCAAATGCATGACGATCGTCGGCACCTCAAAAACGGGTTTAAATCATATCGGCAAGCTCCCAACAGCCAGTGATCATGCGTGGAATGCTGTTAAAGTAGGCGATGCATGGCGTTTCATTGATGTGACTTGGGCTTCGGGCATGATGAATCTCGAGAGCGGAAAAATGATGCAGAAATTCAATGACGCTTACTTTTTCACGCCAGCTGGCATTTTCTTCCTGAATCACTTCCCAGATGATAAACGGTATTTAATGACTGATAAAACGGCTGAAGAATTCGCCGGCTTGCCTTTATATTATGGCAGCTATTTAAAATCCGGTTATGAATTTCTTAGCCCAGAAACCGGAATTTTCTCGATTAAAGAAACGCAAAGTATTACATTCAGTATTGCTGATCTGCCTCAAAATGAGCAAGTAGCTTATGTTTTTAGCAATGATGGTAAAGGTGTTTTGGCCAGCTTAAGCCGCGAAGGCAATGTCGCCACGTTTAAGGTTCCCGTGTCAAAAAGAAATCGTGGTTATCTGACAATTTACATCAATAATGAATCGGTCGCGGCATACAAAATCATTCCGTAAAAGGGGTCAGTGATCCGATTTTTAGTGTTCAGCAAAATCAACTTACAACCTACCACATTTTATACGCTTTCGTCAAACGATTCCGATAGTCAACCAACAACCGTCAACCGACAGCGGACAACCATTTTACTGTCAATATCATCTTAATAACTTTACGTTCGACTGCTTCCAATTTTTGCCGATATGGCTTACATTAGCACATTACGTTAAAACCCGCTATGTCCGAACAAAATCAATATACCGAAGACAATATCCGCTCGCTTGATTGGAAGGAACACATCCGCATGCGACCAGGAATGTATATCGGAAAACTCGGTGACGGTTCGTCGCCTGATGACGGTATTTACATCCTGCTCAAAGAAGTCATCGACAACTGTATCGATGAGTTCGTCATGGGTTCGGGTAAAACCATCGAAGTCACGATCAAAGACAAAACCGTTTCGGTGCGCGATTACGGTCGTGGTATTCCGTTAGGGAAAGTCATCGATGTGGTTTCTAAAATGAATACGGGTGGAAAATACGATTCGCTTGCCTTCAAGAAATCCGTTGGTTTGAACGGTGTCGGAACCAAAGCGGTCAATGCGTTATCAAATTATTTTCGCGTAGAATCGGTTCGCGATGACAAGCAAAAAGCGGCGGAATTCAACGGCGGAAACCTGGTCCTTGAAGAAGATATCGTAGAAACGACGAAACGTAAAGGAACCAAAGTTACTTTTATTCCGGATGAACTCATATTCAAGAATTACAAATTCCGAAACGAGTATGTAATCAAAATGTTGAAGAATTATTGCTACCTGAATACGGGTTTGACGATTACTTACAACGGTGAAAAATTCTATTCCGACAACGGTCTTAAAGATTTACTCGATGAAAATATCGCGGTTGAAGACATGGTCTATCCAATCATTCACTTGCTTGGCGACGATATTGAAATCGCCATTACGCACAGCAAATCGCAATACAGCGAAGAATACCACTCGTTCGTCAACGGACAGAATACGACGCAAGGTGGAACGCATCTCGTGGCTTTCCGTGAAGCGATCGTCAAAACAATCCGGGAATTTTACAACAAAGGTTTTGAGCCTTCGGATATCCGAAAATCAATCGTCAGCGCGATCAGTTTGAAAGTAATGGAACCGGTTTTCGAATCGCAAACCAAAACCAAACTGGGTTCGGCGGATATGGGTTCGGAAGCAGGAATGCCTTCGGTAAGGACTTTTGTCAATGACTTCATCAAAAATAAATTAGACAACTTTTTACATAAAAATCCGGAGACTGCCGATTTGTTGTTGCGCAAAATTTTACAGGCGGAACGCGAACGCAAGGAATTGTCGGGCATTCGAAAACTGGCCAAAGACCGCGCGAAAAAATCGAGTTTGCACAATAAGAAATTACGCGACTGCCGTGTGCATTTATCCGATATTAAAAACCCGAGATATCTCGAGAGCACTTTGTTTATCACGGAGGGCGATTCGGCTTCGGGCTCGATTACAAAGTCGAGAGACGTCAACACCCAAGCCGTGTTTAGCTTACGCGGGAAGCCTTTGAATTCGTACGGAATGTCGAAAAAGATTGTGTATGAGAATGAAGAATTTAACCTCTTGCAAGCCGCACTGGATATTGAAGATGACATGGAAAACCTGCGTTACAACAACATCGTAATCGCTACTGATGCCGATGTTGATGGCATGCACATCCGATTGTTGCTGATTACTTTTTTCTTACAATTTTTTCCTGAATTGATCAAAGAAGGGCATTTGTATATACTGCAAACGCCGTTGTTCCGCGTTCGAAATAAAAAAGAAACGATCTATTGCTACTCGGATGAAGAACGCCGCGATGCCATTGAAAAACTCAAACCGAAACCAGAAATTACACGATTTAAAGGACTTGGGGAAATTTCACCGGATGAATTTAAAAACTTTATAGGCGAAACCATCCGACTCGACCCGATTATGATGGATAAAAACACTTCAGTGGAGCAGTTGTTGTCGTTCTATATGGGTAAAAATACACCGGACCGACAGGAATTCATCATCAACAATTTGAAAGTGGAATTGGATGTTGTCGAAGCGAATTAGATTATTTACGAAATGCCCTAGCCCTGATTGTAACGGCATCCTTTTTCCGGCTGCTGCCAGACGGGAAAAGATATAGTGAAAAGCAGGATGAGCTCCTAAAAGAATATGGAACAATTCAGATAAATGAAAGACGAAGAAGACGACAATATCAATGATGGTTTAGAAGAAAATGCCGCGGAAGAAAGTTCTCAAGAAGAAATTTCCAATGAAACAACACCTTCAGGCGAACATCATTTCTACGAGAACGACGAAGATGCGAATGATACGATCACCAAAGTTACCGGTATGTATAAAGACTGGTTTCTCGATTATGCTTCGTATGTAATTCTCGAACGCGCCGTGCCCGCGATAGAAGACGGTTTCAAACCCGTGCAGCGCCGTATCATGCATTCGCTTAAGGAACTTGATGACGGTCGATATAACAAAGTCGCCAATGTCGTCGGGCATACGATGCAATACCATCCGCACGGTGATCAAAGTATTGGCGACGCGATGGTCCAGATCGGACAAAAAGAATTGCTCATTGATTGTCAAGGAAACTGGGGAAACATCCTCACGGGCGATGGTGCTGCGGCTTCGCGTTATATTGAAGCACGTTTGTCGAAATTTGCTTTGGAGGTTTTGTATTCTCCAAAGATCACCGATTGGGGCGTTTCTTACGATGGACGTCGTGCCGAACCGAACAATCTTCCCGTAAAGTTTCCGTTGCTTTTGGCGCAGGGTGCTGAAGGCATTGCGGTGGGTTTGTCGACGAAAGTGTTGCCACACAATTTTAATGAACTGATTGATGCGTCGATCAAAATTTTAAAAGGGAAACCGTTTCAGATTTTTCCGGATTTCCAGACTGCCGGAATCGCCGATGTTTCGAATTATAATGATGGAATGCGCGGTGGTCGTGTGCGTGTGCGTGCCAAAATCGGGCAACTCGATAAAAACACTTTGGTCATTACGCAGATTCCGTTTTCGACCAATACGACTACTTTGATTGACAGTATTTTGAAAGCTAATGAAAAAGGCAAAATCAAAATCAAAAAAATAGAAGACAATACGGCTGCTGAAGTAGAGATATTAATTCACTTATATCCTGGTGTTTCTCCAGATAAAACGATTGATGCACTGTTTGCTTTCACGGCTTGTGAAACTTCGGTAGCGCCTTTGGGCTGTGTCATTGAAGACAACAAACCTTTGTTCGTTGGGGTTTCGCATATGTTGAAGATTTCGACGGAACGTACGGTGCATTTACTCAAAAGTGAACTTGAAATCCACTTAAGTGAACTCGAAGAACAATGGCATTTTCTTTCACTCGAACGCATTTTTATCGAGAACAGAATCTACCGATTGATTGAAGAAGAAACGACGAAAGAAGGTGTGATTTCCGCGATTGACGAAGGCTTGAAACCTTTCATCAAACCATTGAAAAGAGCGATTACGGAAGAAGATATTTTGCGCTTGACGGAAATTAAGATTATGCGTATTTCTAAATTCGACAGTAATAAAGCGCAGGACAAGATTGATGCGTTGGAAGGCGATATTGAGCAAGTCAAACACGATCTAGAACATTTGACAGATTTCGCGATTGCTTATTTTACAAAGCTTAAAGAGAAATACGGCAAAGGTCGCGAACGCCAAACCGAGCTCAGAATTTTCGACGATATCGAAGCGACGAAAGTGGTTTTGAGAAATACCAAATTATACGTGAATCGCGAAGAAGGTTTTATCGGAACCGGACTCAAGAAAGACGAATACGTAACTGATTGTTCCGACATTGATGACGTGATCGTATTCCTGCGCGACGGCAATATGATGATTTGTAAAGTTGATGATAAAAAGTTTGTCGGTAAAGACATTATCCACGTGGCGATTTTCGACAAGAGCGACAAGCGCACGATCTACAATATGATTTATCGCGATGGTAAAAATGGTCCCGCCTACATCAAACGTTTTAATGTTTCAGGTGTGACGCGCGACAAATTATACGATTTAACAAATGAAACCAAAGGTTCCCAAATTTTATATTTTACGATAAACCCGAATGGGGAAGCCGAAGTCATTACGATTTTATTGCGCCAAGTCGGCAGCATCAAAAAACTCAAATGGGATTTGGATTTTGCGAGTATCGCCATTAAAGGCCGCGCGTCGAAAGGCAATCTCGTGACGAAATATCCGATTAAGAAAATTGAAATCAAAGAAAAGGGAATATCGACTTTACTGCCAAGAAAAATTTGGTTCGATGATACGGTGCAGAAACTCAACACCGATGCGCGTGGAGAATTACTCGGTGAATTCCGCCCGAATGATAAAATTCTAGTCATTTCCCAAACCGGAAAACTAAAAGTGATCATCCCCGAACTCACGACGCATTTCGACGAAGACATGGTTGTTTTAGAAAAATGGATTCCAAACAAACCCATTTCCGCGATTTATTATGACGGCGAGAAAGAGCGTTACTACGTGAAGCGATTTCTGGTGGAAACCGAAGGCAAGGAGGAGTTTTTTATTACGGAACATCCGAACTCACAACTCGAAATCGTAGCTACGGATTATCGTCCGGTGGCGGAATTGGTATTTAATAAAGTAAAAGGCGTTCAAAAAGAAAATCAAACTGTCGATTTAGAAGCATTTATCGCAGTAAAAGGATTCAAAGCGCTTGGCAACCAACTGACGGCTGACAAGCTCAAGCAAGTGAATTTACTGGAACCATTACCATATGAAATTCCCAAAGAAGTTATAGTAGAAGAAATTGAGGTCGCTGCTGAAGATCAAATTGAAGCAACGGACGAAGACATTCAACGGGATGATGACGGACAGATTACCTTGTTTTAGCAATCTGGATACAAAAAATAAAAAGGGCGCTAAGAAATTAATCTTAGCGCCCTTTGTGTTCGGATAGCAATTATTCCCAATTATTTTCCCTTCTTTGCTTTTTCACTATCGATGATGGCTCCTGTTCCGGCACCTAGTCCAGCACCAGCCAATCCACCGATGATGGCACCTTCACCTTTTTTCTTAGATACTGCAGCTCCAGTAATCGCTCCGACACCAGCTCCGATCACAGCGCCTTTCGCTGCACGGCTCCAGCCTTTTCTTTTTTCAGTAACCGTTGTTGTAGTATGCCTTACCACCGGACGGGAGTTTTTTTCGTTTTGTACTAGCGTTTGCATAGAATCAATCGACTTTTGTTTGGCGATTTCTAATTTTTGTTTTTCAAGCACGACGTTCATCGAATCAATGACAGCTTGTTTGTCTTCTTCTACGACCTTAGCTTGATCAGCAGTATCCTTACACGAGTACATCGTGATAGCGAGTGAGAAAATAATGATTAGATTTTTCATGATTTAGCGTTTTAAATGAATGGTAAAGATGAGGTAAAATATATTATAAAACTTACATTTTATGATTTAAAGTTTGTATGATTTCCCAGTGACCATTGCACAAAGTCCGATAACTTAACGGTTAAATTATCATTCCGACTCCGTTAAAAAAGACCAAAACTAATCCATCAAATCCTTGTCTGCCAACTTACGATCCTTGATCTTATTGTTGTGCAACTTCACCGGATTTCTAGATTTCTTGATTTTCAAATTCAAAAACTCCACAAACAAGGAGAAGAAAATGGTAAAATATAAATAGCCTTTCGGTATGCTCGTTACTTCGCTATCTCCGAAGAATTTGAAATGCGCCAAATGTGAACCTTCGGCCACGAGCATTACGCCAATTAAAATCAAAAATGACAATCCTAAAATCTGAATCGTAGGATGCTCATTAACAAATTTACTCACTGGTCCTGCAAAAATCATCATGATGATAATAGAAATCACAACCGCCAAAATCATAATTTCCAATGCGCCGGCATAACCAAATCCACCTTCATTCATGGGTTTCATACTGATGAGTCCAACCGCTGTCAAAATACTGTCGAACGAAAAAACCAAATTTAAAACAGCAATCTGTATAATCGCATTGGTCAGCGTATTGCCAGCTTTTGCATTCGCAGCATCTTCTTCACCTTCGAGTTTATGGTGAATTTCAGTCACACTTTTGTACAACAAAAACAACCCACCACCTAAAATAATAAGACTCTGTCCGGTGATGTGCGCCGAAAACCAACCCAGCTCAATCGCAAATATAGTTTCCTGTAGGCCTAATACCCAAGTAATGCCAAACAATAAGATAATTCTAAAAGCCATCGCCAAAAGCAAACCAATCCGCCGCGCTTTAGGCTGGTCTTTCGCGGCCAATTTGCCAGAGACAATCGAGAGGAAAACGATGTTATCAATGCCGAGAATAATCTCTAAAAAGGTCAATGTCAATAAAGCGACCCAAGCATCGGGATTTAATAATATTTCAAACATGGTGTTAAGTTTTAGTTGTAGATTGTAAGCTTGTTATCGTTAGCGACAACATTTATTAATTACTAATTCTGGAAGCGGTTCCGCGCTGTTTCTGATCATTTCCCACGGCACCGAATTCAAAGGTATAGGAATTTGCCGCAGTAGTCAAAATTTTTATCGTAATCGCTTTTTTCTCCGCCATCGTTTTCGGATGTAACTTCTGCAGTACATATTCGCAATCGTTCACCCAGCGTATCGAAGCCGTATCGGTCTTGCCTTTATAGATTTCAATCACGAGCGAATCGCTGCGAACCGAAGTCGTCATATGCTTCACGCCATTAATCGTAATCTCCGATTTAAACGTCCCTTTTTTAAAATCCTTGCAGTTGCGTTCGGTGTTGTAGCACGAAACCAAAAGCAGCAATAAACCTAAAAATGTTATTTTCTTCATATTTTTGAGGAGCTATATCCGGCTTTCCTTCCAAATCTTTTTTTTACAAAAAAGGATTTTCCCTCCAATCCGGGCTAGGGACATTGTTCAACTTTGCGGCTTTGTGGCTTAGCGAGCGATCGCCTTTTTTTCAAACACACAGCATAGCAAAAATAGGTTATTGTTTCAATCGACGCAATTCCTCATCGGTAAAATGCTGAACACTTTTGTCTTTCGAAAACTTGTCTGCATTGTAACTGTCGGAGGCATTCCTCGGAATCGACAAACTATCCCATTCGCTGTTTTTCAACTGTTTCGCATAAAAAACAATCTGTCCAACATGATACGGATAATGCGCCAATTGCCGGTTGATCGCCTCAACGACCGTGTGCCCTTCATTACGGATGTAAATCACCTGCGAAAGATTTTCCGGCTGCAAACCTTCCAAAGCATCAAAAAAGCAATTCCAACCTTGATCCCAAAGCTGCAGAACCGCCTCTTTAGTGCTAAGATTATTTTCAAATTCTTCATCACGTTTGCGCCACTCTTTTTCGCCGTCGGTGGTCAGAAAGTCTGTCCAGCGTGACAACATATTGCCCGAAAGGTGTTGTACAATGCTGGCAACGCTGTTCGTATCGACATTAATCTTTACAAACAATTGTTCCGGTTCAAGCTGGTCGATCGCTTTCTCTCCGATCATTTTGTAATAGCGGAATTGTTTTTTTACACTTTCCAAATAAACAGAATCAGTTTCCATGTTATTCAATTTTGATGTCGTATTGATCGAGCAATCCCAAAATGCCGACTGTCGAAAATTTCGCTTTCTTCATCGGATTGTATTGCGGATCGATTTTATAGTGATAAGCGGTCGTAAAATCTGCTGCAGCCAATTGCGTTTCGTTGAAAATCGCGTTCTCGAGATTGCAATGATCAAAAACCGATTGCGTCAGATTGGAACCGATAAAGGTCACTTCTTTCAAGGAACAAGAAATAAATTTCGTCTTTGGCATTTTCTTATTCGCAAACGAAGCGTAATCGAGCGCGCAGTCCGTAAAATCAACCTCAAACAGGAAGTCGGTGCAACTTTGAAACTGTATGCCGAGCAACTTACAGTTTTTAAAAGAAACTTGCTGCAAACTTGTATTCGCGACTTGCATCATCGACAAGTTGCAGTCGATAAACCGGCATTCCATAAACGTATTGTTCGAAAAATCGCTATTCGAAAAATCACAGTTCGTAAACACACAACCTTCAAATTCCCGATTTTGAATTTTGGTGGCAATCGCGATGACTTTATCAAAGGTTTTGTGAATGTGAATTAGATCTTCCATTAGTCGTCGTTGCTGTCAAACATGCTTTTTACAATGGTCTGTACACCTTTAAACAAACAGAAAACGGCGCCAAAACAAATTACAATACCGATGCCCAAAACAAGATAATGCCAGGCGTTACCTTTGTTGATGAACGCGTTGTAGATCACCGATGGACCCACAAACATCAGCGGTAAAGCCCAGGCCATGTATTGGATTCCTTTATTTAAGACTTCTCTGTCGACTCCCATTTTTGGATGCGTTTAGTTGTGTTGTACTGCAAAAATAAAACTTCCTGCGGCACGAATGAAAATATTTGGAAGGAATAAAAAAAAATTATCTGTGTGGATTAGTAATTGGCGCAAGCAGCTATAGAAAGCTTTATGGATTTTGATTGTAAGCATCCACTGCCTTTCGAACACTGCCGTGTTGTTTTAGTAAGGTTGCAGCCTCTTCATACGAAACGGCAACTTCATCCATAATCATCTTGACGCCGCGATCAACGAGTTTGTTATTGCTGAGTTGCATATCAACCATTTTGTTGCCTTTCACTTTCCCTAGTTGAATCATCACAGCGGTAGAAATCATGTTTAAGACCAATTTCTGCGCGGTTCCGGCCTTCATGCGGGAGCTTCCAGTGACGAATTCGGGTCCGACGACGACTTCAACAGGAAATTTTGCCGTAACGGCCAATGGGCTACCGACATTGCAGGTTATTCCACCCGTAATGATGTTATTTTGGTTGCACATTTCCAATCCACCAATAACGTATGGCGTCGTTCCCGAGGCGGCAATGCCAATCACTACATCATTTTCGTTGATGTCGTGTTCCTGCAAATCCAGCCAGGCTTGTGTTGTGTTGTCTTCTGCGTTTTCTACGGCGCGGCGAATCGCTTGGTCACCACCGGCAATGATGCCGTTGACGAGATTGAAAGCTACGCCAAAAGTGGGCGGACATTCAGAAGCGTCTACAATACCCAAACGTCCTGATGTTCCGGCACCAATGTAGAATAATCTTCCGCCTTGTTGCATCTTTGTAACGATTGCAGCCACGATACTTTCTATTTGTGGTAACGCTTTCTGCACGGCTACCGGAACCGTTTGGTCTTCGCGGTTGATGTTCGTCAGCAATTCGTGTACGGACATTTTTTCGAGCTGCTCGTATTTGGAGGATTGTTCGGTGGTTTTGGTGAAAGACATGTTGTGGGTTGTGGGTTTTGAGTTGTCTGTTGTTGGAATTTTCAAAAATAATCTTTTTTGCTTGCAAAGACGCGGAGCCACAAAATTTTTTATGGCTTTAGAAAGTACTGATTTAATACTTGTATTTGGTTTGGAGCCACTTTAGTTTAAGTTTGGCGTTGTCGAATAGGATTCCCAATAGCAATGAAAAGGCACCGATTAGCAATACATGCAAACCCATTTTTGAGTAGAAAACACCGCCAATAATACCGCCGATAAAGAAAAAACTGATGATTGTCAGCCTTAATTTTATAGCCGAATAAAGTTTGTCTTGAATTTCTTTTTCGCTATAGAAAAACAACTGCGAAAGTTCGATGCCTAAGTCGGTGAAAAGCCCGGTAAGGTGCGTAGTTCTGACCGTGGCGTTTGAAATTCTCGTGACTAACGAATTTTGCAAACCCATCGCAAAGAGCAAACTGCAAGCGATTAAGTTGGGATTGTCTACCATTAGATTTTTTCCAAAAACGGCAACGAGCAACAAAATTAGGCTTTCGATAGAAGTCGGAATAACATACACGTAATTTTTATTTTTGCGGGAAATGATTTCTACGAGGAAATTCGATGAAAATGATCCTAGGAAAAAAAAGAAAATGTAGGAGAAATAAATGAATCCTTGCCAAAAATTGAGCTTGAAAATCTCATCTACGAAAAAGGCAAAATGCCCGGTCACATTGGTCGTCAGTTTGGCAACGGCAAGGAAACCCGCAACGTTCACAATCCCGGCAACGAACGACAATAACGAAGCAATTTGTAAGTTGTGTTTGGAAGTTCTTTTTTTGCCTTGATGTATAAACATGTGCCTCTTATTTTCGGTGTTTGAATGCTATGAGATACCGCGTGAGGGATAGCAGTGGAAATCCTTTTGTGCCGGCGTTCGGCATAAAAGATTGTAACGCATAGCCCGACCCTTGTGGTCACGCCCCACCTCCGGCTTATGCCGAACTGAGTGTTGCTAATTATACAAAATAAGCAAGTGCGAACCCTAAAATAATCATCGAGATTTTCGCGATATTGAATTTGTGCCCTTCGCTGCTTTCAAAAATAATCGTCGATGAAATGTGGAATAATATTCCGATAACGATCGCCGTGATTTCTGTGTAATATTCATTGACGAATGGCAACGCATCAGCCATAAATGTTCCCAACGGTGTCATCAAAGCAAACGTCAGCATGAAGGCAAATATCGCTTTTTTGTTGAGTTGACTATTCAAGAAAAACGTGGTCAGTATTACCGCAATCGGCAAATGGTGTATTCCGATTCCGAGTGCAAGATTATGGTGGTGGCTGACCGGCAAACCTTCGAGAAACGCGTGGATGCAAAGACTGATGAATAACAACCACGGAATCTGTGTCATTGTATCATGTCCGTGTACGTGTCCGTGTTCGGCGCCTTGGGAGAAAAATTCCAAGATGATTTGAAATAAAATCCCGATCATGATGAAAATTCCAACAGAATGTGCGTGGCTTTGCTTCGCCAGTTCGCTTGCGCTCGAGTCGTAAACTTCAGGCAGCAAATGAACGACGGTTAACGACAGTAAAAACGAACCGCTGAATGCGAGCAATAACTTCAAGTTTTTTTTGTTGGTCGGTTGCAAAAACATCGCAGTGCCATAACCGAGAAGTACCGATAAAAGAGGCAACAGGTAGTTCATTATTTGAAAATCATGATGAGACGTTCGCTATCGGTTTTGTGAAATTTCTTGAGTTTGTAATCGCCGAAAATATCAAGCAAATAAATGCCGGCTTCGAGCATCAATTCCTGAAAATCCTGTAGCGTAAATGCGCGGACTTTTTCGGTAAAATGGTGTTTTACGCCTTGGTCTTCAAAGTCGATTTCTTTGTAAATATAGCCGTCAATATGAAAGCGCTTGATCTGAAAATCGATATTGTCGACAGTTTTGGTTTCTTCGGGAACAAGGTTGGATAGCACGTTTGTTACATTCATAAAATCGATGACACCGAAACCATATTCTGAAAGGCTTTCTTTGATCGCAATTAGCGTTTTGAGGTGGTCGCTGTCGCACTCAAAATAACCGAAACTCGTAAACAGATTGAAGATGGCGTCGTATTTTTGTTCGAACGACTGCCGCATGTCGTGCACTTCAAAATGCAGCGTGGCATTGGCGTTTTTGTTCGCGATCTCGATGCTGTTTTCAGACAAATCAACGCCGAGTACATCAAAACCAAGTTGGTTCAGGTAAATCGCGTGCCTGCCTTTTCCACAAGCCAAGTCCAACACTTTAGCCTGCTCGGGCAAATTCAGATAATGCGTCAGGTTGTCCATAAAAATTTGAGCTTCCCGAAAATTTCTTTCTTTGTACAAAACGTGGTAATAAGGAGAATCGAACCAAGAGGCGAACCAATTTTGAGTTGTTGGTTGTTGGTTGTTGGTTGTTGGATGTGAATCTTCTGCCATTTATTCTATTTTGGAATCCATTTGAACCGCAAATTTAGACTATTTTTGCACCGAATACTTGATTTTGCTATGGAAAATAATTTTAAAATGATTGCCAAAACCTTTTTCGGTTTTGAGGAAATACTAGCCAAAGAGTTGCGGATGCTCGGTGCTCAAGAGGTTGAAGAAGGCATTCGAATGGTCAGTTTTAAAGGCGATAAAGGTTTTATGTATAAGGCGAATTTATCACTACGCACGGCACTTAAAATTTTAAAACCGATTTACTATTTCCGGGCGAATACGGATTTAGCTTTGTATAAAGGAATTTCGGGCATCAATTGGTCGGAGTTTATGAATTCGAACCAAACTTTTGTGATCGATACGACCGTGCATTCGGATTATTTCAAGCATTCGCAATTCGTGTCGCAGAAAAGCAAAGACGCGATTGTGGATCAGTTCAGGAATAAAACCGGACAGCGACCAAGCGTCGATAAAGATTATCCGGATTTGCGCATCAACATTCATATCGATAAAGATCAGGTTTCCGTGGCGCTCGATACTTCGGGCGTTTCATTGCACCAGCGCGGTTATAAAACGGCTACGAACATCGCACCAATCAATGAAGTTTTGGCGGCGGGTATGATACTGCTTTCCGGTTGGGATGGGCAGGGCGATTTCCTAGATCCGATGTGCGGCAGCGGAACCATATTGGCAGAAGCGGCGATGATTGCGTGCAATATTCCGGCGAACATCAACCGTAAGGAATTTGCTTTTGAAAAGTGGAACGATTGGGACAACGAGTTATTTGACCAGATCATGGATTCGCTGTTGAAGAAAGTGCGCGAGTTCCATTACACGATCAAAGGCTATGACAAAGCGCCCAGTGCCGTGTTGAAAGCCAAAGACAACATCAAAAACGCGAATTTAGAGGAATACATCACCGTTCACGAAAAGAACTTTTTTGATACCGAAAAGGATACTCAAGGTCCGCTGCATATGGTTTTTAATCCGCCATATGGAGAACGACTGGATATTGAAATGGAACGGTTCTACCGAGAAATCGGCGATACGTTAAAACAGAATTATCCAGGAACGAATGCTTGGTTTATCACTGCAAATCTGGAAGCTTTGAAATTTGTAGGTTTGAAACCTTCACGAAAAATCAAATTATTCAACGGAAGTTTAGAAGCGCGTTTGGTGAAGTATGAGATGTATGAAGGCAGCAAGCGGGCGAAGTTTAATTCATTTGAAAAAGAATAATTATCAATTATCAATTATCAATTATTTCATGACCAAACTACAAGTACGCGCACTGTTATACCAGCTGGCCTGTTTCGCAATTTTATTCTTAGGATTGCAATTCCTAATAAAGGAATACACCAACCTCACAGGTTTGTGGATTTCGTTCACTGCATTCGTCGCTGGAACGATTCTGTCGCCTCAATTTCAAGCCGTCAAAACCAAAGAAGGCGAGAAGCTGTTTATGAAATGGATTTTTATGAAAGGAATTAAAGTATTGAAGTAGTTGCCAACCATCATCCGAAATGTAGCTTCAGTACACATTAATGCGTTCTATTGATACGTTGTTTGACGCCGCCTTTGGTTAAAATTACCGCGCTTACGTTTCCTTTCTTATCTTTCACAAATTCGAAGGTTCGGTCAGGGATGTCTTTTCTGAAAAATTTTGTTTGGCTTTCAGGCAATAGTTCTGTTTCTAGGTTGTTGAGGTATAATCTTTCGCCAGCTGCTATGATTGTTGTTTTTTCATAGCTACCCGCATATTTTTTCGATAATTTTCCATCGATTTGAATGGCCGTGTGTTGGTATGGAAACTCAACAGGAATACCAAATAGAATTCCCGATAAACCATAGCTGATCATATGCGATTCAGACTCATTATTGGATAGCACCGCAATAAAAACGTTGTCTTCCGGATAACGGTCAAAGGTTGTCATCGTGCCGATAAAGCCACCACTATGCGTCAGCAAATGATGGCCGTGATTGTAGTAAGGATCGATAAAAATTCCGTAACCATAGGAATCGAAAAAGCCGTCGTCTGGATATTTTTTATTGTAATGGGTATGCATGATTGATTTCGACTTTTCGGTAATAATCGTTTCCCCATACAACGCACGATCAAGTTTGTATAAATCATCCGCCGTAGCATAAATGCCATCGTGACCGGTATTCAAATTCCAGTTAATAAAAGGATTCAGTGCATATCCGTCTCGGTCTCGATAGTAAATATTAGCTTTCTTAGGCACGATAGAATCATTATTGGAAACGCCCGTATTGACCATTCCTGCCTTCTCGAAAATGTTCTTTCTTAAGAAAGTAGCATAGGTTTCTCCGGATACTTTTTCGATGATTTGTGATAGTAAAAAATAACCAATATTACTATACTTACAATTTGTACCGGGCTCAAACAAATAAGGCTTTCGTTGCAGCCTAGCAATCGCTGAATCTTTGCTTACGGCAGTTTCGTTCATGTACATTTCTTCAAAATCAAGCGGTAATCCGGAAGTATGTGTCAGCAACATGTGCATGGTGACTTTATCACCGTTCGGATAGGCAGGGAAAAATTTGATGAGTTTATCATCAGGCGACAGCTTGTTGCGTTCGATAAGCTGCATGATGGCGATGGCTGTGAAATACTTCGTAATCGAAGCCAGTACAAATTTGGTATCGGTCGTATTCTTTACATCCCATTCCAAATTGGCATGACCATACGCTTTTTTTAAGACGACCGAATCATTTTTCATGATTAGGACAGAACCTCCAAACCGGTTGATTTTAACTTGCTGGTCCATATACTTATCGAGGGCTTCATGATTGTTTTTTTGACTGAAAACCAGTAGTGGAAAAATCAACAAAAGAAATGTACGCATTGTAATTTTATTTGGAATGGGAACTAATAACGGACTGCTAAATCGAAATTCTTATTTCTTTGTAGGCAGCGCCGGTATAGGAATTTTCTTCTTATAAATCGGAATGAAATACGAAACCGTATAATTGAATCCCGCGCCGAAAGTACCGTCATATGTTCTATTGAATCCCGGAATGTAGAGATTGTCGAAATTATCAGGCTTTTTATTCGATACCAATTTATGCATCCGGACACTGAAGCCGACATAAAAATTGTTGAAGACTTTTGCTTTTACACCCAATAAAACTTCAATCCATTGTGCCGATAAACCGCTGAATTTTTCTCCTGACGCTATGGTTTGCGATTGTCCGAAATACGGATAACGGTTGTAGATTGTATATGAATTCAAGGTTTGATTGAACGAACTCACACCATAGCGCCCACCGATGTAGATCATGTTTTCCATATCGAGCCAATTCTCATATACATTATAATCAACACCGGCTTTGAAGTAAGTTCCTTTCGTAGTAAAGTTTACTTGATCATCATTGACGGTTTTGTCTTCATTACCCAATTCACCCGCGATATAATATTTTTTCGTCAATCGGTAATCGCCAACAATTTCGAGACCTTTATAGTTTTCTTCGTACAAAGACCGCGTCAGCTTGAATAGATCGACACCAACGCGCACGCCATAATGGTTCGTTTTCACTGGAATGCTATCTGTTTTTTGGGTTTGTGCTTCGACTAAAAACGAAGTCAACACGAGAATCATGCTATAAAGAAATGTTGAGGTGTGTTTCATTTTCAGTTACAATTTCAGATCGGATTACAGTAATATTGCGCATCCACAAACCATCGTCTGTAGCTACGTCGGTATGGATAAAAGGATTGGTGGCGTCTAAAGCGAATACGGTTTTGTAGCCACATGCACGCGAAACGTATAGCACTTCACGCGTGTAATTAAACTGCAAATTGTCGGGATCAACGAGTGCAGGATTGGCATTGCCGTAGTTTAAGATGAATTGGTATTGCGACAAATCGGCTGCGACATCAAGTGGCACCTGAATCTTGCTTACACCGTTATAAACCGCATAAGGTGTCATATCGCCATTTTTAATGACGGCCAGATTCGTTACCGATTTGGCTAAGGTCGGGTTTGTAAAATCATAAAAATCGATGATCAGCCGCGGTGTGGTTTCGGTATTCGCGTCGCAGATATCATCCTTCTCACAACTTGAAAAAGCAATTGCCATGACGATAATCCATAAAAATATATTCTTCATATCTTGGTGCTAGCTTTTTGTTTCTATTTCCTTCTTTCCAAAAGTACAACATTTTCGACGTGATGTGTTTGTGGAAACATATCCACCGGGCGCACGCGTGTGACTTCATATTGTGCGTCCATTAAAGCCAGATCACGCGCTTGTGTAGCGGAATTACAGCTTACATAAACGACTTTTTCTGGTGCGATTTTGAGAATCTGCTCGATGACATCCTTATGCATGCCGTCGCGTGGCGGATCGGTAATGATTACATCAGGCTTTCCGTGCTGTGCGATAAAACTTTCATTGAAAACGACTTTCATATCGCCAACGTAAAATTCACAATTCGTAATATTGTTGCGTTCTGCGTTGGCTTTCGCATCGAGAATCGCCTCGGGAACGCTTTCAACACCGATCACTTTCTTTGCGTTTTTGGAAACGAATTGTGCAATCGTTCCGGTTCCGGTATAGAGATCATACACGATTTCACTGCCGGTTAATCCTGCAAACGCACGCGTGATTTTGTATAATTCGTAAGCCTGTTCCGAATTGGTCTGGTAAAACGATTTCGCGTTGATGCTAAATTGCAGACCTTCCATCGCTTCGAGGATATGATCGCGGCCGCTGTACAATAAAATATTCTGGTCGTATAAAGTGTCATTGGCTTTTTGGTTGACGACATATTGCAACGAGGTAATTTCAGGAAAACGCTCGGCAAGGAAATTCAGCAGCAGATTGCGTTCTTCGGCATGATCATCGAAAAACTGCACAACCACCATAATTTCGCCGGTTGATGCGGTACGGATCATCAAAGTTCGCAGCAAACCTTCATGATTTCTGGGGTTGAAAAATGTGAGGTTATTCGCGTTGGCAAAGGCGCGGACTTCATTGCGGATTGCATTCGACGGATCTTCCTGCAAATGACATTTTTTGATATCGAGAATTTTGTCCCACATTTTCGGGATGTGGAAGCCAAGCGCATTGCGGTCGTTGATATCTTCAGTTGAGCCGATCTCATCTTCGGTGAGCCAGCGGCTGTCGGAAAACGAAAACTCCATTTTATTGCGGTAGAAAAATTGTTTTTCGGAACCTAAAATCGGTTCAAAATCAGGCAGGTCGACTTTGCCGATGCGTTTCAGATGATTGTAAACTTCATTCTGCTTATAAAACAACTGCTGCGAGTATTTCATGTTCTGCCATTTGCAGCCGCCGCAAACGCCAAAATGAATGCAAACGGGCGCCGTACGATGTTCGGAATATTCATGAAAACGAATCGCTTTACCTTCATAATAAGCTTTGCGTTTTTTGAAGGTCTGCACATCCACGACATCGCCGGGAACAACATTCGGAATGAAAATCACTTTTCCATCAGCTGCCTTAGCTACCGAAACACCTTTGGCGCCGGCATCTAATACTTTAACATGTTCGAATATGATTTTATCGGTATTTTTTCTTGACATGCCGCAAAAGTAACGAAAGTTTGTCAGAATCGGAGATTCGAATTTGATGATTTAGTACAAAAAAATTAGCCACGAATGCACAAATTAATCGTGAATCCGTGGCTAACCATCGCCAAATGATAATAAATAGGTTAAGCGCTCCACAGTTTGTCAGCATGCAAATGTAAAACTCTTGTATTTTCTACGCGCTCAATTTCAGACTTTAGTCTTATCAATTCATTGTCATGAATGTTCAGCATTTTTTGGTAATACTGCTCCACATCGCTATTGAATTTCGCAGTGCGCAATTCTTCCATTTCCTTATCGTAAAGGTCATGCTGTTTTTTGAGTCCGGCGAGATACAAATCGTAACTCATCGTTGCATCGCGTCTGGTGTAGATCGTATAATCTTTTAGGAAAATAAGTTCTTCGAGTTTGTCATATAGACGGACCATTCTAGCATGGTTGACAGCCAAACGGTGAAGCATCATTTTTTTATTGTCTTTTTTTACGGTTATAATCATCACGTAGATGAAGAGTAAGAAAGCAGCGGATAATAAGATTGACTGTAACATGGCATGTTCATTTTAAATTCATCGTAAAGATATTGTCGTATTTACTTATAATTTTATGGAATTATAGGGAAGAGTTGTATCATTTACAGATAGTTAAGTCCGTATAAGAATTTAACAACCACATATTATGAAAATGAATTGGAAAATTATGTAAGGGCAGGCTTCGGCTTCAACGGTACTTTTGTCAAAAAATAAAACATAACCTACGTGAAAAATTTTACCACCCTAATGATTGTCTTGGCGGGCTGCTTCACCGTCAATTCTTGCGCTGATGATTCCGATGATAATCCGCTTGATGAAAGCCTCATCGGTTCATACCGATTGACTTCCGCGATTTTGCCCAACGCTCAAGATTTCGATAACGACGGCGATACATCTACGAATGCTGTGCTTGAAGGGTCTTGTTACAACGATTCGTGGATCAGTTTTCATGAAAATGGAACCTATGATGAAAACCTACTAATGAGCACGGCTGCAGTGGGCGGAATAAGTCTCAACTGCGAATCAGAAAGCGCTTCAGGAACTTACACCATATCGGGTGATACGGTTACAACGATAGACTCAGACTCGGGCGACTCCATCACTTATACTTTCGATGCGGATAGCCGGACCGTGGTGATCGCAGATGAAAATGCATCCTATCCTTCTTGGAATGCGACTACTTCACGCTGGTCAACCGTTATTGGAAACGTCACCTATACATTTGCCAAATACACTGACGACGACCAGGATAATGGTGCAACAGCTGATAATAATGGTGAAAACGACGATGAGAATAATGCCAATTTTTGGTTGCTTGGCGATTTTAGCCTGACTTCATATACAACCGCTACAGCGCAGAATCTCGATAATGATACGGACAGTAATACCAATCTGGTTTCTGAATCGAGCTGTTACGGTCAGTCTTACATTACGTTCCGTCAGAATGGGACCTATGAAGAGGAACGCAACTTACCGGCAATTTCAGCTAACGCACTTTCTTTGAGTTGCAATACGGAAAATACTGCTGGAACATGGACGCGATCGGGCAATACCATTACCACAACTCGCATTGGTGTTGGAAGTGGCAGCGCAAGTACTACTTATAATCTAGAGGCCAATACCCATGTGTTGACGCGCACAGATTCTAACGGAAGTTTCCCATCATTCAATACGGGAACGTCATTACTTTCGATGCTAACAGGTTCGGTAAATTATACCTATACAAGAAGTTAAAAGCTTTATCGAATAACAAAAAAAGTAAAGTCTTTTCGATTTCGGAAAGACTTTTTTTGTAGTGTAGAATGAGTGGTGAATCGTTGATTTCTTTAAATTTGTAACAATAAACGCTTACGGTTATCTAATGCAATTCAACTTAAAAATATCATTATGCAAGCTCATGAAATAGATTATCAGATTTTTGGTGAAGAAATGCAGTATGTAGAAATTGAACTCGATCCCCAAGAGGTTGTTATAGCGGAAGCCGGTAGTTTTATGATGATGGATAACGGTATCACAATGCAAACCATCTTTGGTGACGGGTCCGATACGCAGCAAAGCGGCATATTCGGCAAATTACTTTCTGCTGGAAAACGCGTTTTGACAGGAGAAAGTCTATTCATGACCGCCTATCTCAACAACAATTCTAGTAAGAGCAAGGTTTCATTCGCTTCGCCGTATCCCGGTAAAATCATTGCGATTGATTTGAGTCAATTTGGAGGACGGTTCATCTGCCAAAAAGATTCATTCCTATGCGCTGCCAAAGGGGTTTCAGTGGGTATTGAGTTCTCCAAAAAATTGGGACGTGGACTTTTCGGCGGTGAAGGTTTCATCATGCAAAAGCTAGAGGGCGATGGCATGGCATTCGTGCACTCCGGCGGAACTTTAGCCAAACGCGAATTGGCTTCAGGCGAAGTGCTGAAAGTGGATACCGGCTGCATTGTCGGATTCACAAAGGATGTTGATTACGATATCGAATTCATTGGCGGCATTAAAAACACCTTATTCGGTGGCGAAGGCATGTTCTACGCGACACTCCGCGGACCAGGAACGGTATACGTGCAATCATTGCCGTTCAGCAGATTGGCAGATCGAATCATTGCTTCGGCTCCGAGAGATGGCGGTGGTTCACGGGAAGAAGGTAGTCTTCTGGGCGGAATCGGCAATTTGTTGGATGGAGACAATCGGTTTTAAATTATTAAAGCCACAAGCTGAATCAGGTTTGTGGCTTTTTTTTACTATTAATTCTAATCTCCATTTTTTCAAAGCTATCTACTGCAACCGGAACAATAGTGCAGCAACTCTTCCGTGGCTTTGTAACTTTTACTGAACGATCGTTTCTTGAAACTCATTCGATGAAATTTTGCCACTTTTCGCACTAAGCTTAAGGTTGTTAATGCTGAATTGCTACCTGCTGATTTTGTCAATACTTTTGTTCATATCCTACAAAAGGAAACGACAATCCCTTAGTGTCTTTGATTATTTTTACCACAACACTCTAATCAAATAATTAATATTTATGAAAAAACAATTACTTTTTCTAACCCTAGCGATTGTGTTCTTAGTTTTTCCGTCGCGTGGGCAATCGGTGGGTCCCAATCCCGGTAACATTTCACAAGTCGCGGCCTGTGATTTGAATCTTCAACCGCTGCTGCCAAGCTTCAATTCGCAGTGTACGGTTGCGTTCACCGATCTGACCATTCCCGTCATCACAGACAGCTGTGGCAATTCCGTGGTTCCGACGACCGACAACAGTATTTTTCCAATTACCGCAACAGGTACGACCACGATTGTTTGGGAATATGTAAACGAACTCGGCGGCATTGAGACTTCAAACCAGAATATTAATATTTTAGATTTCACGGAGCCCGTTCCGGATGTTGCCATTCTTCCGAATTTCTACTCACAATGCGCTGTGCAACTCGCCGACCTTCCCGCGCCAACTGCAACAGACAATTGTTCGGGTGTGACCGTAGCCAATGATGGGATCTTTCCGATTACAGTATCGACATTAATTACATGGACGTACACCGATGCCAACGGAAACCAAAGCTACCAAACCCAAGATATATACATCAATGATTTTACAGATCCGGTTCCAGATGTGGCAGTACTTAGCAACATCAACGCGCTATGCCAGGTCCAAGAAGCTGATATTCCGGTACCCACTGCGACCGATAATTGTGGAGGATTCGTAACAGTAACTAACGATGTGGTGTTCCCAATTATAAACACGACCTTAATCACTTGGACCTATACCGATGCCAATGGAAACAGCAGCTATCAGACTCAGGATGTTTATATCAACGATTTTACAGATCCTATTCCGGATGCAGCCGTCTTGCCTGATGTGCATGCGCTATGTCAGGTTGAAGCCACAGATCTGATTGCTCCTACTGCTACGGATAATTGTTCTGTTGGTTCCATCACCAGTGATGCAGTTTTTCCAATTGTAGCCACAACGCAGCTTACATGGACATTTACCGATCCTAGCGGAAACAGTACGTTTCAGACGCAGGAGGTCATTATCGACGATAATACCAACCCAGTTCCTGATGCGATAGCGCTCGCTGATGTTATTTCACAGTGTGCATTGTCACCGACAGATTTAATCGCGCCAACGGCCACTGATAATTGTACGGCAGTTGTGGCAGTAACCAATGACGGCATTTTTCCGGTTACCGGATCAACAACGATTACATGGACATACACAGATAATAATGGAAACAGCATTTCGCAAGTCCAAAATATAGTAATCGACGATACCACTGCGCCAACGCCCGACGCGGCAGTACTTGCTGATGTATTGGTACAATGCGAATTGCTCGAAGCCGATGTCATCGAACCAACCGCTACAGACAATTGTTCTGGTGTGGTTTTCGTAACCAATGATGCTACTTTCCCAATTACAACTGCTACTACCATCACATGGACCTATGCCGATGCCGATGGAAACACCGCTTCGCAAACGCAAAATGTGATTGTTAACGACACTACAGCGCCAACTCCAGATGCAGCTTTCCTTACCGATGTTACTGCAGAATGTGAAGTTCTTGAAACAGATGTAGCTGTTCCAACGGCAACTGATAATTGCGCTGCAACCGTAACGGTAACGAACGATGCTGTTTTCCCGATTACGATGTCGACTACCATTACATGGACGTATACGGACATCGATGGTAATAGCAGCACACAAACGCAAGACGTTATTATTGATGATGTTACGAAACCAGTACCGGATGTCGTATCGCTTCCTGATTTTGTAACAGCATGTGCAGCATTGGAAGCGGATGTGGCGGCACCGACTGCAACCGATAATTGTACAGGTCTTGTAACTGCAACTAGCGATGCTGTGTTTCCGATCAACGCGTCAACTACCATAACATGGACATACACTGATGCCAGCGGAAACAGTGAAACCCAAACTCAGAATATCGTTATCAACGATAATGTAGCGCCAACGCCAGACGCTGCTTTACTAGCGGATATCACCGCGCAATGTGAACTGCTCGAAGCCGATGTCATTGCACCAACCGCTACCGATAATTGCGTAGGCGTTGTAACAGTAACTAATGATGGTGCATTTCCAATCACGGCATCAGCAACAATCACTTGGACCTACACCGATTCAGTAGGAAACACCAGCGCGCAGACGCAAAATGTGATCATCAATGACAACACGGCGCCAACACCGGATGGCGTTACACTATCAGATATTAATGCTGCTTGTGAAGTACTTGAAGTGGATGTACTTGCACCAACCGCAACCGACAATTGCTCAGGCATTGTAACGGTAACCAACGACGCAACGTTCCCAATCACTGCATCAACAGCGATAACATGGACGTATACCGATGCCAATGGAAACAGCGCAGCGCAAACGCAAAATGTCATTATAAATGATGCGACGGCACCAACACCAGATACCGCGCTACTCGCAGATATTACGGCTTCTTGTGAAGTGCTAGAAACCGATCTAACGGTACCAACGGCGACCGACAATTGCTCGGGTGTTGTAACGGTAACCAGCAATGTAACATTCCCAATCACCGCTTCGACAACAATTACATGGACTTATACTGATGGTAACGGAAACACGGTAGCGCAAACGCAGAATGTGATTATTAGTGATGCAACAGCACCAACACCGGATGCTGCGATACTAACTGATATCATTTCACAATGTGCATTGCTGCAAGCAGATCTAATCAGCCCAACGGCAACCGATAACTGTTCCGTAGTTACGGTAACCAGCGATGCGATATTCCCAATCACCTTGTCAACAATGATTACGTGGACGTATACTGATGCTAATGGAAACGCTACTTCACAAACGCAAAACATCATCGTAAACGACACGACTGCTCCAACGCCTGATGCGGTAACGCTTGCTGATGTTATTGCACAATGTCAATTGATAGAAGCAGATCTTATTGCGCCAACCGCAACGGATAATTGTTCCGCGGTAACGGTGACGAACGATGGAACTTTCCCAATCACGGCATCAATAACGATCACTTGGACGTATACGGATGGTAATGGCAACATTGCTTCACAAGTTCAAAATGTAATCGTAGATGACACAACAGCGCCGACACCGGATTCACTTACACTTGCTAATATTCTAGCACAATGTGAGGTTCTTGAAGTCGATGTTGTCGCGCCAACGGCAACCGATAATTGTTCAACTGTAACGGTAACCAACGACGCAACCTTCCCAATCACGTCATCTACAATGATTACTTGGACGTATAGTGATGCCGACGGAAACAGCGCTTCACAAACGCAGAATGTAATTGTAAATGACACTACGGCTCCAACTCCGGATGCTGCTTCACTAGTCGATGTTACAGCAGTATGCCAGATTTTGGAAGTCGATGTGACTTTCCCAACGGCTACGGATAATTGTTCAGGTTTTGTAACGGTAACCAATGATGCATCATTTCCAATTACAACTTCCACTACCATTACTTGGTCATACACAGACGCTAATGGGAACACTGCCACGCAGACTCAAAATGCAGTAATCAATGATGCGATTGCGCCGACACCCGATGCTATTGCACTTACCGACGTTATTGCAACTTGTCAGATTCTCGAAGCGGATCTGCTTCTGCCAATGGCAACCGATAACTGTTCCGTTGTAACGGTGACCAACGACGCTACATTTCCTATTGCAGCATCAACTACTATTACATGGACGTACGCTGATGCTAATGGAAACAGCGTTACACAAGCACAAAACGTAATCATCACTGATGCTACAGCACCGACACCCGATGTGGCTGCACTGGATGATATTACTGCACAATGCGAATTGCTCCAATCGGATGTTATCCCACCAACAGCCACGGACAACTGCTCGGTAGTAACGGTAACAAACGACGGGATTTTCCCGATTACAGCATCAACCATAATCACATGGACATACACTGACGCAAACGGAAACGCGACCTCACAGTCCCAAAATGTGATCGTAAATGATACGACGGCACCAACGCCGAATGCTTTGACACTTGCGGATGTTACAGCCCAATGTCAAGTATTGGAAGCCGATATTACAGCGCCAACGGCAACGGACAATTGTTCGGCTGTAACAGTCACCAATAACGCCACATTCCCGATCACCAGCCAAGGTGTGACAACCATCACATGGACGTATACCGACGCTAATGGAAACAGCACCACGCAGAATCAAGATATTTTGATTGGCGATAATACTGCTCCGACGATTACACTAAGCGACATAGCAGTATCTGTGAATGTAGGCGGAACCGTAACGGTAACAACAGCGCAACTTGAAAATGGTACCGCGACTGACAATTGTGGTATTGCAAGCATCAGTGTTTTTCCAAATACTTTTAGCTGTACGGAATTAGGCAACCATGTGGTAACGGTAACGCTAATCGATGTAAACGGAAATGTTACGATACAAACCGCTACCGTAACCGTTACTGATCCTAGCAATTTCTGTGATGCACTGGGCGTGATTCAAAATGAAAAAGCAGCTTTTGCTTTGTATCCAAACCCAACTGCTGACAATATTTATGTTGAATCAGCAAACAATGTGACAGTTCGTTCGATTAGTGTTTACTCCTTATCCGGACAATTAATAGTGCAACAGCGTTACAAATCACCAGCAGAAAAATACCGTATTTCACTTGGTTCTTTACCACAGGGAATGTATCTTTTGCGACTAGAAACCAGCGAAGGAACCTATACTAAAAAAGTTGCAAAAGAATAATCAAACGCTACTTTTTATAAAGTAAAAAGGGCAATCCGTCATGGATTGCCCTTTTTTTATTTACATGTGGAAAGCATAAACTACCATACTTTCTAATGTAATTTCAACTTTTACAAATTGAAATGTTTCGTAAGATATTCAATAAGGTTTTCATCACTCATTCTGTTGGAAGTGCTTTCGCTCGAAACGGCATTTTTATACTGCGGTGTTTCTGCGAGGAATTTAATGAATTGTTCCTGTGCCTGCCCCGTTCCCGTAACATGAATTTCATCGACGTTCGGCATCACGCTTGCAATTTCTTTGAAGAATTTATGGGTCAACCCAATTTCCTTGTTATGCGCTGTTTTTTCACTCGAGGCATGATCCGAACCGATATTTTGAACATGCTCTAGAATGATAAATGTTTCGCTGTCGGCCTCTTTTCCAACGATGGTTGCAGTGTGTGAATCCATCCAGACACCGAATTGTTTTTTGTTTTTATTTGACATTTTATTGGTTTTTTAAGTTTGATTAGTTTGGTTTTTTAATGGTATTGCTTTGTAACGTCGCCGCTGTTTGTGCTAGCAATCTTCCATTAATCGAAGCACCCGTTTGCATCGCAATCAAGGTTTTTCCTAAAATAGTACCTTCAAAATGACTGGTCGTTCCTAAGCTGACATTTTCAGACACTTGCCAAAAAATATTTCTTGCCAATGCACCGCCGGTAAGATGCATCTGCACGGCTGAACTCATATCAAGTGTTCCGCTGATTTGAAAAATCCAAACGCTTGTTGCACTTCCTGAAAGCGTAATGTCGGTTGGAATCGTTACGGAACTTGACCATTTATATAGACCAGGATTTAATGTGAGTCCACCAATATTTCCAGCTCCCAAATTCAGAAAATTAGGATTAACTCTCCCAGCAGCATCGGTGTAAGCCGTTTGCATATCGCCTACGGCAGTCGTTAACCGGCTTGCATCAGCAACAGCACAAGGCAATGGTCCCGCAGCATTTACAGAGAAAATAGTTCCGGTTACTTCCGGGCAGCTAAGAAGGATAGCAGCGCCGGTGATTGGGCTTGAGCCAACATTTCCTGTGATAACGGAAGGATAGACATTCGTAATTCCAGTTTTAGAAAGTATCGCAAAATCCGTAGCCGATCGCAGATTGACCGCTTTCGATAATAAGGTTGTGGATTTGATTCTAGCGGAATTGACGTCAGTTGTTTCATCATTTGAACAGCTGGTCAGCAAACACGCAAAAGAAAAAGCAATGGTTGAAAATAAAGTGTTAGTTGTCATGGGGTTTGTTTGTTTTTTGAGACTTGATTGTCGCAACGGTCAAAGGTGACCCCTTGTTATTTGGTTTCGTTGTGCAATGCGGTTTATATGTTGTAATATTCCCACGTTATTGATTCATCGAATATCATTATCTTTATAACATCAATCGTTAACCAAATTATCGATGACATCAACAATATCCAACAAAAAATAAATTATGAAAACAACAAATGTAAAAGCCTATGGAACGCCAGCTGCGGATGCTCCACTAGCGCAGATGAGCATTGATCGCCGCGAAGTCAATGCAAAAGATATCGAAATCGAAATTCTATATTGCGGCGTTTGCCATTCCGATTTGCATACCGCGAGAAACGATTGGGGATTTACGTCTTATCCTGCGGTACCGGGACACGAAATCGTCGGAAAAGTAACGCGCGTAGGAAGTGAAGTAACCAAACTCAAAGTTGGCGATTTCGCTGCAGTAGGATGTCTTGTAGGTTCGTGCGGCACGTGTAGTAGCTGCCAGAAAGATCTCGAACAATACTGCCTCAACGGTTGGGTAGGAACATACAACAGCGCCGACAAATATTTGGGTGGGATGACGTATGGCGGTTATTCAGAGAACGTCGTCGTTGAAGAACATTTTGTGCTGAAGGTGCCGGCAAATCTCGATTTAGCTGCAACAGCACCTTTACTGTGCGCCGGAATTACGACTTGGTCGCCGTTGCGCCATTGGAAAGCAGGAAAGGGTTCAAAAGTAGCCGTGGTCGGTTTAGGCGGATTGGGGCATATGGCGATTAAATTGGCGAAAGGACTCGGAGCAGAAGTAACGCTGTTTTCAAGAACACCAGGAAAAGAAAAAGATGCCTTAAATCTTGGAGCCGATGCAGTCGTGATTTCCACAGATGAAAATCAAATGAATGCCGTCAATGGTAAATTCGATTTGATTATTGATACGGTGCCGTATGTGCATGATGTCAATCCATACATAGGAACTTTAAATATCAGTGGCACTTTGGTGCTCGTTGGATATTTAGGGCCACTCGAACCAATGCTCAACACCGTTCCGATGATCATGGGAAGAAAAGCGGTAGCAGCTTCATTAATCGGAGGCATTGCAGAAACGCAGGAAATGCTTGATTTTTGTGGTCAACATAATATCGTTTCTGAAATTGAATTGATCAACATGCAGGATATCAACGAGGCTTACGAAAGAATGCTCAAAAGCGATGTGCGTTATCGTTTTGTAATTGATATGGCGTCGTTGAAAAAAGAATAGCCAAATTTTAAATGTCCAAATTCAAAGATGCAGCTTCATTAATTTGTCGCTGCATTTTTTTATTGCGTCGATTTTCTGTGGCAATTTTTCAATGCATAAAAATTTTGCCACAACTTTTGTGGCAAAATTTGTTTGTCGATTTTTTTTGCCACAAAAGTTGTGACAAATTTTTCGCTGTTGAATTTTTTGTCACACTTTCTGTTAGAAATTTTACAAAGCGAAATATTTTGTAACAGAATGAAGTTCTTCGATGATCTCCAACTACAACGTTATACCCATTTCCAACTTTTCCCTATATTTACCGAAAATATATTTCCATGTGTGCTACAACAACTAAGAATGAATTTATGCAGGAAGCCATTCGCCTGTCGATTGAAAATGTTACGAGTGGCAAAGGCGGACCTTTCGGTGCCGTAATTGTGAAAGACGGAAAAATCATCGCGCGCGGTGCCAATCAGGTGACTTCGTCGAATGATCCGACCGCACATGCTGAGGTTGTTGCGATACGAAACGCCTGCAAGGAATTGGGAAGTTTTCAGCTTGACGGCTGTGAAATCTATACGAGTTGCGAGCCGTGCCCAATGTGCTTAGGCGCAATCTACTGGGCAAGACCGGACAGAATGTATTTCGCGAATACCAAAAAAGATGCTGCCGATATCCTTTTCGACGATCAATTTATTTATGATGAAATCGAAATTCCATACCAAAACAGAAAATTAGAAACCATTCCGTTAATGCGCGAAGAAGCTTTAGAAGCGTTCCGTTTGTGGCGTGAAAGTGTCAAAAAAATCGAATATTGATCCCGTAATTATCGATGATTCAATTCCTATTAAATAACCGGCTGATCCAAACCGACAAAGCAGCAAGTACTACTTTGTTGGATTTTATCCGCTATGACGAAAACCTGCGTGGGACCAAAATCGGATGCCGCGAAGGCGATTGCGGTGCGTGTACGATCCTGATCGGTTCAATCAAGAACGACAAACTCGAATACATCAGCGCCACATCGTGTCTGACACCATTGCCTAACGTACACGGCAAACATGTCGTAACTGTAGAAGGTACGAACTTACCTGAAAAACTCAATCAAGCGCAGCAAGCTATGGTCGAATGCTCCGGAACGCAATGCGGATTTTGTACGCCAGGATTTATCAATTCGATGTGCGGGTTTGCTTTAACAACGAATAAACCAACGTACGAAAACGCGATCAGTTCCATTGACGGAAATATCTGCCGCTGCACGGGTTACAAATCTATAGAACGCGCTGCTGAAAAGTTGGCGCAAAAATTACAAGATAAAGATCAAGACCAACCGCTGAGTTGGCTCGTTAATAATGATTTCATTCCTGAATATTTCACCGGTATTGAAGCAAGATTGGCAGCCATCAAAACAGACACGTACGCCAGTCAAGGTGTTGTACCTATTAGCGGGGGCACAGATTTATACGTCCAAAAGCATGACGACATGCACGACATGGATTTAGAATACCTATTCGACAGAAGTGCATTGAATGGCATTGCTTTCAACGGTTCGCTATGCACGATCAAATCCGCTGTTACCGTTACCGAGTTAATGGAAAACGAGACGATATTAAACGCCATTCCGAACTGGTATCAGTATATGAAATTGCTATCGTCGACGCCCATTCGAAACATAGCCACAATCGCTGGAAACTTAGCGAACGGTTCACCTATTGGTGATTTTACAATTATCCTTTTAGCATTAAAAGCCCAGATTACATTGACGGACAAAGCGGAGTTAAGTCGACAATTACCACTCAAAGATTTCTACCTAGGCTATAAAACGCTCGACAAGAAACCTGACGAAATCATCACCGAGATCACTTTTGAACTGCCGAATAACGGAAGTCAATTTCACTTCGAAAAAGTCTGCAAGCGACAATATTTAGACATCGCAAGCGTCAATACCGCAATAACAATCAAAATCGAAAACCAAACCATCACGGAAGCACATTGTGGGATGGGTGGCGTCGGACCGATTCCAAAATACTTGTCGAAAACCAGCGAATTCCTAAACGAGAAAGCGCTCAATTCACAAACGATACAACTAGCCGAGCAAATCCTACAAAGCGAATTGTCGCCCATCAGCGATGCCCGCGGAACGGAAGCTTACAAAAGATTATTGGCGCGCCAGTTATTTTTTGCGCATTTCATCAGCCTGTTTCCGGACAGCATTAAAATGACTGATTTGATATGATCAATATAGATGCACAAAACCATGTAAAAGGAAAGTCGATTTACCTCGATGACATCCAAGAATTGCAAGGCACGCTATATGCTTTGCCTTTCGATGCTACTGTTGCTCATGCCAAAATTACCAGTATCAATTTCGATGCTGCTGCTAAAGCCAAAGGCATTGTAGCGATATTGACGGCGAAAGACATTCCGGGCGAAAACCAGATTGGCGGAATTATTCCGGATGAACCTTTATTCGCGGAGGATGAAGTGCATTTCCGAGGTCAAGTCATCGCACTCCTTGTAGGAACCTCTGAACACCATTGTCGTCAGGCAGCCAAACTGATTCAAGCGGTCTACGAAGAATTACCGGTAATTACAGATCCTCGTGTCGCACAAGCACAAGGCAAACTGATCATGCCAATGCGCAATTTCAAGCTCGGCAATACCGAAGAAGCGTGGTCGCAATGCGCACATATTTTCGAGGGAAGATCGGATGTCAACGGGCAAGAACACTTATACATAGAAACACAAGGCGCCTACGCACGTCCGAAAGAAGATGGCAGTATCGTCATTTCTTCGTCAACGCAAGGACCGACAGCCGTGCAAAGAATGGTAGCCCGCGTACTCGGCATTCCGATGCATAAGATTGAAATCGATACCGTGCGTCTCGGCGGTGGTTTCGGCGGGAAAGAAGACCAAGCGACACCTTGGGCTGTCATGGTCGGATTGGCAACACAACTTTTACAAAAACCCGTAAAAATGGCGATGCACCGCATGGACGATATGCGCATGACCGGAAAACGTCATCCATATTCTGCGGATTTCAAAATCGGATTATCGCAAGACTTGAAGATTTTGGCTTATGAAGTCACGCATTACCAGAATGCCGGCGCCGCTGCAGATTTGTCGCCAGCCGTAATGGAACGTACCTTATTTCATTCAACGAATGCTTATTTCGTTCCAAATGTCAACGCGAAAGCGTACAGCTGTAAAACCAACCTGCCACCCAACACCGCTTTCCGTGGATTTGGAGGACCGCAAGGCAAATTCGCAATTGAAGCTGCCATTACAAAAGCCGCGGAGTCGCTAGGCATTAGCCCGGCAGTGATTCAAAAAAAGAATCTTGTTGTGGATGGCGATGAATTGTTTTACGGACAAATCCTGCAACAAACCAATGCCCATGCTTCTTGGGATGCGTGTACACAAACCTATCAATACGAAGCACAGCAAAAACGCATAGCCGATTTCAACGCGGCAAATTCAAGATATAAAAAAGGACTCGCCGTGCAGCCGATCTGTTTCGGGATTTCTTTCACGAATACGATGATGAACCAAGCGCGCGCCTTAGTGCATATTTACCATGACGGAAGCGTCGTAGTCAGTACCGGAGCGGTAGAAATGGGGCAGGGCGTCAATACTAAAATGCTTCAGATCGTAACTTCAACCTTCGGAATCAGCGCATCGCGTGTTCGCATTGAATCTACCAATACGTTGCGCGTCGCCAATACATCACCAACTGCTGCAAGTGCCGGTGCGGATCTTAACGGAAAGGCTTTGCAACTCGCGTGCGATGCTTTGTTGCAACGATTGATTACGGTCGCCCAAAAAGAATTGAATACTGACAAAATACAAATCAATGATGAATTCGTTTTCGCCAATGACCAAGCTACTGAAATCAGCTGGCCCGATTTGGTAATGAAAGCATTCGTGCTGCGTGTCGCTTTGAGTGAAAACGCCCATTACGCAACGCCGACAATTCATTATGATAAATCTAAAGAGAAAGGACATCCTTTTGCATACCATGTTTATGGAACCGCAATCGTTGAAGTTACGGTTGATTGTCTCAAAGGAACTTATGATTTTGACGCCGTTAATATCGTGCATGATTTTGGTCAGAGTATGAATAAGGATGTCGACAACGGTCAAATTGAAGGCGGACTGGTGCAAGGTATCGGCTGGATGACACTCGAAGAAATCGTTTATAATGATCAAGGAAGATTGCTGTCGAATGCACTTTCTACTTACAAAGTGCCTGATATTTATTCGGTTCCTAAACAAATCAACATCACGCATCTCGAAACCGATGGACATGAACTCGCGATCAAAAAATCGAAAGCCGTCGGAGAACCGCCATTAATGTACGGATTAGGCGCGTACTTCGCAATCAGAAACGCGGTCAAAGCATTCAACCCGACTGCGGAGTTAGTGATCAATGCGCCTTACACACCTGAAAAAGTGTTGATGGATCTCTATAAAAAGTAACATTCCAAATCATGGTTCTAGATTTCTACAAAAGCGTCCGTGATTTACTGCAACAAGAACAGCGCCTTATACTGATGGTTGTGATTGCTAATGAAGGCAGCAGTCCCGGCAGAAAAGGCTTTAAAATGGTCGTATCGAATAGCAAAATGTTCGGCACTATTGGCGGCGGTATTATGGAGCACAAACTTGTTGAATACGCACGCAATCTTTTGAACCAATCCACATTCCGGCCTTTCATCAAACACCAGATCCATGATAAGTCAGCGCCAACGGATCAGTCTGGTATGATTTGTTCGGGTCAACAGACCATCGCTTTTTACGATTTGAATATCGATAACCTTGCGATGATCGATTCGATCGTGATGAAAGAAAAACACAGCATCCAATACACCGAAAAAGGCATTAATGTCAATCTGCATCCCACTGCCACACACGAATGGGAATTCGTCGAATCGGTTTCACTACCAAACCGTGTTTACATCATCGGTGGCGGACACGTCGGATTGGCGCTCAGTGAAGTATTGTCTAGACTTGATTTCGAAATCTACATCCTCGATCACCGCGAAAATCTCAATACGATGGAAGCCAACAACTTTGCACATTTCCGAAAAACCATCGCGTTCGAATCAATCGAAAAGGAAATTCCAGAAGGCAATAACATCTACGTGGTTATTATGTCGTTCGGTTACCGCACAGATGAAATCATCATCCGACGTTTGTTGAACAGGCGATTCAAATATATCGGCATGATGGGCAGCAAAGAGAAAATCACGACCTTGTATGCGCATCTTTTGGACGATGGATTTACGCAAGATCAACTCGATAACGTGCATTCACCAATAGGAATCGACATCAAAAGTGAATCGGCTCAAGAAATCGCCATCAGTGTCGCGGCGCAACTCATCAGCGTAAAAAACAAATCATGATTTCCGTCAACGAAGCATTCTCAATATTAAATAAAATAGCATTTCCACTCAACGAAGTTGAAATTCCATTAGCGAATGCGAATCAGTGCGTATTGGCTGAAACCCTTTTGTCGCCGATCAACATGCCGCCATTCCGCCAATCGAACATGGATGGTTTTGCGCTGTCGTTGCACCAGGAGTTGGTTTACAGTATTGTGGGTGAAATCAAAGCAGGCGATTCAAAACCAATACAACTTCAACCGGGACAAGCGGTCAAAATATTCACGGGCGCCGCGGTTCCCGATTCGGCGCAGGCTGTCATCCAGATTGAAAAAGTTTCGGTCAGCGACAACAAATTATTTATGAAAGAAGCTGTTACGCCCGAGACAAACATTCGACCCTTAGGTTCTCAAATCGCGCAAAATGACGTTGCATTGGAAAAGGGCACATTTTTCACGCCGGCTGCGATTGGTTTTTTGGCTGGATTAGGCTTCACCTCCGTGAAAGTTTATCACAAACCAAATGTCGCCATCATTACAACGGGCAACGAATTGGTCGCTGCGGGGCAACCTTTAGCGCATGGGCAAGTGTATGAAAGCAACGCAATCATGTTGCAGGCAGCATTGCAAAACGCGCACTTCGATCGGGTGAAATCCTATCAGGTTAAGGATGATTTTGAAAGTACGAAAGCAACGCTAAAACAAGTTATTGAAAACCATGATGTCATGCTTATTTCCGGTGGAATTTCTGTCGGTGATTACGATTTTGTAGGCGCGGCGCTACAAAGTCTAAAGGTAGAAATCTTGTTTTACAAAGTCAATCAAAAACCCGGAAAGCCGCTACTCGTGGGGAAATTGAATGACAAATTGATTTTCGCTTTGCCCGGTAATCCTGCCGCTAGTTTGACCTGTTACTGTATTTATGTGTTGCCAACGCTTCAGAAAATGTCAGGAATCAAAGCTTCGTATGAAACGACAATCCAAAAAAACCTGACGCAAGATTACGCTATCAGTAATTCACGTGACCAATTTTTGAAAGCGATTGTCTCGCAGGATGAAGTAACGATTCTGCCGCATCAGGATTCTTCAATGCTCGATTCTTTTGCTTTGGCGAATGCTTCGGTCTATTTAAAAAACGGCATTTATTCTTTGTCGAAAGGCGATAAAGTTGCGGTTTATCTTTTATAGCAGAACGAATAGTCGTTATCTTTGTTTGCTAATTTTTTTCGGATGCTAATCGACGATTTATTCAATTCACCTTTATTGTTATTGCTGTTGCCGATTGTCGCTTTTCTTTATGCAAGCGTCGGTCACGGTGGCGCGAGCGGTTACATTGCGATCATGAGCCTTTTCGCATTTCCGGTTTCGGTGATGAAGCCCACGGCTTTGGTGTTGAATATTCTCGTTTCTGGGATTTCGTTTTACTTTTATTTCCGTGAAAAAAAATTCGACATCAAACTGTTCTATCCGTTTGCCCTTACATCGGTTCCGTTCTCCTTTTTAGGTGGATTGCTCACCGTAGAAACACATTATTATAAAATTATTTTAGCTTCCGTTTTGATTGTTGCTGTACTGCGATTGCTTGGTTTATTCGGGAAAGAACAGCCGGTTTTGAAACCCATCAACATTCCGTTAGCACTATTGATTGGTGCTGTCATTGGTTTCTTATCCGGATTGATTGGTATCGGCGGCGGCATTATTTTAAGCCCGGTAATTTTATTGTTGGGTTGGGCGAAGATGAAGCAAACCGCAGCAGTTTCAGCGTTGTTTATTTTTGTAAATTCGATCGCAGGGCTTTTCGGTTTTGTGTCGAAAGGCGGCAGTTTGCCATGGTCTTCAACGGTTGTCATTGGTGTTGTATTGATCGGCGGTATTCTGGGAAGTTATTACGGCAGTAAAAAATTCAATACGGTGACTTTAAGGAACGTGCTCGCTTTTGTTTTGGGCATCGCTATTTTGAAATTATATACCACATGAAGATTACAGTAAAATATTTTGGAATGATCGCTGATTTCACGCAAAAAAAAGAAGAAGAAATTCAGTTGAATGCGGCAGAGAGTTCCATTGAATCGTTACAATCCCACTTAGAAAAATTATATCCCGAAATAAAAAATACGGTTTATTCATTGGCTTTAAATCAAAAGGTGACAAACCAAAAAGCAAGGCTTCACGATCACGATGAAGTCGCTTTACTACCACCATTTGCCGGCGGTTAACAATGAATGGTTCATTTCAATTTTTAATCTATAATCTAAAAGCTAAAATCAAAAGTGAAACGATACGAACGACAAATCGCCTTGCCCGAAATCGGAATTGAAGGCCAGCGAAAACTCACAGAAGCCAAAGTGCTGGTGATCGGTGCGGGTGGTTTGGGTTGTCCGGTGTTACAGCATTTGGTCGCGACGGGCGTAGGTTGTATCGGTATTGCAGATGGTGATGTCGTAGCGGAAAGCAACTTGCATCGACAAATATTATACACTTTATCCGATTGTGGAAAGAACAAAGCCACAACAGCTGCCGCAGTGATTGCTAGACAAAATCCTGAAATAAAAGTAATTCCGTTTCCGAGTCATTTCACAACAAGCAATGCCTTTGATATTGTTGATGATTATCACATCATTGTAGATTGCACGGATAATTTAGTCACGCGCTATCTGATCAACGATGTCGCATTGGTTAAAAAAATCCCGATGGTATATGCATCAGTACACCGCTTTGAAGGACAACTTTCGGTTTTCAATTATGAACTTGGACCGACGTACCGTTGTCTGTTTCCCCAAAAAGAAAAGCTTGATGATGAAGTCAACTGCAATGAAACCGGTGTTTTAGGTGTTGTGCCGAATACTTTAGGCATCTTACAAGCTACTGAAGTGCTCAAAATGATTCTCGGAATCGGTGAAGTTTTAACTGGAAAACTGTTGCTTTATGACGGATTGCAACATCAAATGCAAACCATCGAAATTCAAAAAAATCCAATTGAAGTTCAAAACGGATTGCTTCGTGGTCTCGATATTTTAAAGCACAACACGAAAGCAGTAAAAAGCATTACGTCAGCAGACTTTCTCAATGCTATAAAAGATGATTCAATATTGATTATCGATCTTAGAGAATCGTATGAAGCGTCGAAATTAAACGCAACCAACATCCAAAATGTGCCGCTAAATCAACTCGAAAACTATTTACAAAATATCGATAAAAACCAAAAAATTATCTTATTTTGTCAGTACGGAAATAAGAGTTTGCTTGCGGCGAATTACCTGATGAAAAATGGTTTTACAACCGTATTTCATTTAGAAAATGGCAGTGACGCTTTAGCTGAAATCGAATCCAATACCACATAAAATGCAGACAACCAAACCTAAAAAAACCTCTTTTATCAACGGCGCTATTTCATCGGTTTTCATCGGAGAATCGATTGCGAAACACCAAAGTAAAACCACAATCGGTGCGCACAATATTTTTTTAGGGCAAGTCCGCGCTGATGATATTGAAGGAAAAACCGTCACGGCAATCGACTATTCTGCCTACGAGGAAATGGCTGAAGAAACTTTTTATGAAATCCGTGAGGCTGCTTTTGCGAAATTCGATCTATCGTGCCTGCACATTTATCACAGCTTGGGATTGGTGAAAGCCGGAGAAATCTGCCTATTTGTCTTTGTATCAGCTCCCAGAAGAAAAGTAACCTATGAAGCTTTGGAATTTTTAGTCGAAGCCATCAAAGAAAAAGTGCCGGTTTTTGGAAAAGAAATCTTTGAAGACGAAACGTACACTTGGAAAAAAAACACTTAGCATGGTCGACATCACGCATAAAATTACAACACTCAGAACTGCCGTCGCTCAAGCGATCGTCAAAGTAAGTTCGCCCAAAACGATGCAAGCTATTTTGGATAAAACCGTGCCCAAAGGCGATGTCTTATCGGTCGCCAAAACCGCCGGATTGTTCGCGGTGAAAAACACCTCGAACGCGATTCCTGATTGCCATCCGATGCCGATTGAGTTTACGGATATTGCTTTTGAATGTTTAGAAGATTCGATTCAAATAGAAGTTACGGTCAAAACCATTTACAAAACGGGCGTTGAGGTGGAAGCCATGCACGGCGCATCAATCGTAGCATTGACGATGTATGATATGCTTAAACCGATTGACAAAAATGTCGAAATTTCAACCGTAAAATTGCTCCACAAAAAAGGCGGAAAATCGGATTATGGCACAAAAGATTATTCACATCTGCGCGCAGCCGTGGTCGTTTGTTCTGATCGTGTTTCTGCAGGAACTAAAGAAGACACTTCCGGAAAAATCATAGTCGAAAAACTTCAAAAATTAGGATTGACCGTTTCCAATTATTCCATTGTTACTGATGAACTCGAAACCATTCAAGGCAACATTCATAATCTTCAAAACGATAAAACAGATTTGATTATTCTCACTGGTGGCACAGGTTTGTCGCATAAAGATGTCACTCCAGAAGCTTTGATTCCGTTATTAGATAGAAGAATTCCGGGTATCGAAGAAACCATTCGTTCTTACGGGCAACAGCGCACACCATACGCCATGTTATCGAGAAGTGTCGTTGGCTTCAAAGGCGACACCTTATTGATGGCACTACCGGGTTCAACCGCTGGTGCTGCAGAATCTATCGATGCGGTTTTCCCGTCGGTGCTGCATTTATTTCAAATATTGAATGGACACAATCATGGAAAATAATACGCTTTTGCAGGATTCATTAGGACGCCATCACGATTATCTGCGCATTTCCATTACAGAGCATTGTAACTTAAGATGCACGTATTGTATGCCTGCAGCAGGAATTCCATTGACACCAAAACCGCACTTGATGACTGCCGATGAAATCATTCATATCGCAAAAACTTTTGTAGATTTTGGCGTCAAGAAAATCCGTTTGACGGGCGGTGAACCTTTGGTCAGAAAAGAGGCGAAGGATATCATTTTGCGTTTGGGAAAATTGGGTATCCATTTGACGATTACCACGAATGGGATTTTGGTTCCCAATTTCATCGATACTTTCAAGGAAGCCGGAATCAAAAACGTCAACATCAGTATTGATAGTTTGGTGCGTGAAAAATTCAACGCGATTACGAGAAGAAATTATTTCGATACCGTTTTGAAAAATATCGATTTGCTGCTTCATGAAGGTTTTCAGGTGAAACTCAATGTGGTTTTGATTCAAGGTTTTAATGACGATGAAATTATCGATTTTATCGCTTTGACCCAATCTAAAAATGTTCAGATTCGCTTTATAGAATTTATGCCTTTCAGCGGCAACCAATGGGACAAATCGAAGTTGGTGACTTATGCGCAAGTACGCGAGGTGATTCAGTCGGAATATCAATTCGATACGATCGAGCGTCTGATTGATGCGCCAAATGACACCGCCAAACATTTTAAAATCAAATCCCACATCGGAAGTTTTGCGATCATTAGTTCGGTTACCAACCCATTTTGCAGCACCTGCAACCGCATCCGATTGACGGCTGACGGGAAACTGAAGAACTGTTTGTTTTCAAATGCGGAAACTGCGCTGCTAGAAACCTTACGCTCTGGAGAATCGATTCTGCCCTTAATCCAGCAAAATTTGCTTTCCAAAAAAGCCATCCGTGGCGGAATGGATGACGACTTAAAATTCCAAAATCCCGATCTTTTTTCTAAAAACCGGAGCATGATCGCAATTGGTGGATAATTATCGACAAGTCTTGTGTTTTTTTTAATTAAAACTATATTTGTTGGTTCGCTTTTGTGAAAAATACAATTTAAAAAAAACTTGAAAGAAAGAAGAATATACAGCAACAACGTTTGGGTCGAAAATCGATTGCAGCCGGCGACGGTTTGTTTCGAGAATGAAACCATCACAGCGATTTATTTTGAAAAAACAAAAGATGCTGAAGACTTTGGGAATCTTGTGGTCATGCCCGGCGTAATCGATGTTCATGTTCATGTCAACGAACCCGGACGCACCGATTGGGAAGGTTTTGAAACTGCGACGCAAGCCGCTGCCGCCGGAGGAACGACAACCATTATCGACATGCCGTTGAATGCAAGTCCAGTTACGACAACCTTGGATGCATTCGAACAAAAACTTGAAGCTTCCAAAGATAAACTCAATGTGAATGTCGGTTTCTATGCCGGACTCATTCCCGGAAACGCGCTGCATTTAGAAGCACTGATAAAAGCTGGCGTTGCAGGAGTGAAGTGCTTTTTGACGCATTCGGGTATTGAAGAATTTCCCAATGTCACGGAAAAAGACCTTGATGAAGCGATGCCAATCATCGCAAAATATAATGTACCCCTATTGGCGCATTGCGAATTATACGACCAAGAAGTCAACAGCGATTTTGAAAACAATCCCACAAGTTACCAGCATTATTTAGCAAGTCGCCCAAAACAATGGGAAAACGATGCTGTCGATTTGATGATTCGAATGTGTAGAAAACACCAATGTCCCGTGCATATCGTGCATGTAGCTTCTGATGAAGCTTTGACCAAAATTGCAGCCGCTAAAAAAGAAGGATTACCGATTACGGCGGAAACTTGTTCTCAATATATTTATTTTAATGCCGAAGATATTCCGGATGCAGCAACAATCTATAAATGTGCGCCCCCAATTCGCGAACGTCAGAATAACCAGCATTTAAAAGAAGCTTTTACTACTGGCGTTTTAGATTTCATTACAACCGATCATTCGCCTGCACCCGCAGATCTCAAAGAAATAGCAACGGGAAACTTAAGAAAAGCCTGGGGTGGAATCGCCGGAATTCAATTTTTACTTTCAGCTTCATGGACTGCAGTGAAAGGAATGATGCCGTTGGAGCAATTTATTCCATTGCTAACATCGCATCCGGCACAATTCATCAAGGCGCATAAAAAAGGAATTATTGCTGTGGGAAACGATGCGGATCTGGTCATTTGGGATCCGTCGCAATCGCAAGTGATAAAAGAAGAAGGCATTTTTTTTAGACATAAAATAAGTCCTTATATTGCACAAGACTTACACGGCGTCGTAATCGAAACGATTGTCAATGGCGAAAGCGTGTATCAAAATCAATCAATTCAAAATAAAAATAAAGGACAATGGCTTTTGAGAAAGTAAAAGAAATAATCAAAGAATCACCGGCATTCACACAATTAACCGACTTGGCTGCTGCAAGATTAGGCGGGAAAGTATTGTACGCCACCGATGACTTTTTTGCCGAAAAAGAAAACCTGATCGCACCGACCCGCGGCATATTCATCACCGATAAATACACGGATCGCGGCAAATGGATGGACGGTTGGGAAAGCCGTAGAAAACGCACACTGGGACACGATTGGGCCATCATACAATTGGCGACTTCCGGTAAAATTACAGGTTTCAATATCGATACGAATTTCTTTTTGGGTAATCATCCGCCACATGCCTCTATTGAAGCGGTCAATCTTGAAAGTACCGAAGGAATCACCGATTGGGACAATGTCGCATGGCAAGAAATCCTGCCGAAATCCCATCTTGATGCGGGTTCCCAAAATTTTTACGAATGCGACAGCGATGCGATATTCACACACCTTCGACTGCATATTTATCCTGATGGCGGTGTGGCAAGATTGCGTGTTTACGGCGAAGTATTCAAAAATTGGGAAGCTGTTTCGACAACTCAGCAAATCGATTTAGCCGCAGCAATTAATGGCGGTCAGGCGATTGCGTGTAACGACATGTTCTTTAGCGCCATGGGCAATTTGATTATGCCAAATCGTGGTGCCAATATGGGCGACGGCTGGGAAACCAAAAGAAACCGAACACCGAACAACCGCGATTGGGTAATTTTGAAACTGGCGCACAAGGGAATGGTCGACAGCATTATTGTTGACACCTGCCATTTCAAAGGGAATTATCCTGACAGTTGTTCGATTGAAGCCTGTAGTGCTGAAAACGACAATGTAGAAAATGCCAATTGGTCTGTTTTATTGCCGCAGCAAAAACTCAATGCCGATTTCATACACGAATTTGGAAATGAGATAAATAAAGGGCAAGCGATTACGCATATCAGGCTCAATATCTTTCCCGATGGTGGCGTCAGCAGATTAAGAATTTTAGGAAAAATTGTTGCCTAGTGAAAGTCGATATATTTATATTATTGGTATTGTACGTCGTGTATTTCAGCATTTTGATTACGCTGGGTTACTTGTCGTATAAAATGCCGAATTTTAAATTTGGGAAATCTAAGGAATCGGATAACAGCGAAACCCTACAAACCGACAGCCTCAATTATATGTATACCGGAATGCTAATCGCAATTCTTGGAATCCTCGTGAATACGTATTTGTTGGTGCAGGGAACGCCACTCGAAAGTCACATGATGGAATGGCTGAATATCGTGATCCGCCTGATGCACATTACTTTTGGGATTGCTTGGATCGGCGCTTCGTTTTATTTTGTATTTCTTGAAAATGCGTTGAACAGAACGGAGAATGTGCGTGATGAACTTGCGGGCAATCTTTGGGCGGTGCACGGCGGTGGATTTTATTATCTTGAAAAGTATAAAGTCGCCCCAAAGGAAATCCCGAAACACCTGCATTGGTTTAAGTATGAAGCTTATTTTACTTGGCTTTCAGGATTTTGTTTGTTGTTTGTAGTGTACTATTTTAATGCTTCGGCCTTATTGATTGATAAAAATGTGCTCGACATTACAGCAACAGAAGGTATATTGATTGGCATTGGATCTTTTGTCGTCGCTTGGGTGATTTATGATTTGATGTGTAAATCGAGATTGATTAAAAACCAATTCCTGTTTTCAGTCATCGGATTTCTGATTTTGATTTTGTTCGCGATTTTTTACTGCCATGTATTTAGTAGTCGTGCGGCTTACATTCATTTTGGAGCAATGATTGGCGGCATGATGGTAGCGAATGTTTTCTTTGTGATCATTCCAGCGCAGAAAGCAATGGTGCATGCTGCGAAAATGGGTTTGCCCTTGGATCCGACCTTAGGAAAGAATGCTTTGACGCGTTCGTTGCACAATAACTATTTTACATTGCCAGTTTTATTCGTCATGGTCAGCAATCACTTTCCATCGACGTTTGGATACGAATATCCTTGGTTAATTTTAGGCATCATTTCTTTGGGCACGGCTGGTGTGAAGCATTATCTAAATTTAAAGGAGAAAAAGCAACTCAATGTTTGGATCTTGCCGGTTTCCGTGACGATTCTTTTGGCGGCTTGTTTTGTATCGGCTCCAAGTACCGATCCTTATGCCTGTAAAAAAGAAGTGTCATTCGTCGAAGTCAACGACATTATCCAAAAGCGTTGCACCCAATGCCACTCATCTTCACCAACGGACGACGTTTATACGGTGGCTCCAAATGGGGTCATGTATGACACGCCCGATGATATCGCAAAAAAGAAAGATTTGATCATGCAGCGTGTCGTCATTACGAAGACGATGCCGCAAAACAATAAAACCAATATTACCGAAGAAGAACGAAATGCGATTCGATGTTGGATTGAACAAGGCGCAAAATTGAAATAAATATGACGTTAGCAACATTTAACACGTTAGATAAAGAAACCGTTAGACAGCATTTGTTCGCTTGTTGTGGTTCAACAAAATGGGCGGATGCGATGCTATCGCGTTTTCCTTTTACGAATGAAAAGCAATTCGCCGATGAGGCGACCAGAATCTGGTATGACCACTGCGGCGAATCGGACTGGCTGGAATCGTTTACGCATCATCCAAAAATTGGCGACGTGAAAAGTTTGACGGAAAAGTTTGCGGGTAAAGAACAAGCGAGCGTGGCTACTGCAACTTCGGAAACGATTGAAGATCTTGCGAAAGCCAATACGGATTATGAAAACAAATTCGGTTTTATATTCATCGTTTGCGCAACGGGTAAATCCGCTACGGAAATGCTACAATTGCTGCAGAATCGACTGCAGAATACTGCGGAAGAAGAACGCCATATTGCGATGGGCGAGCAGCAAAAAATCACAATCATTCGGTTTCAAATATTGTTGACGGACGCCGATTTTACGTTTTTGAAAGTGAGTCAGATCACAACACACGTTCTTGATACTGCTGTTGGTTTACCAGGTGCAGGCATTTCGATTCGACTGCAGAGCAATAAAAATGGCGTTTGGCAGACGATCGCGCAAGGCATTACGAACGCTGATGGTAGGATTCCAGATTTACTGCCACAACTTAAAAACTTGAAACCCGATACGTATAAAATGGTTTTTGATACGGGCAATTATTACAAGCGACAAAACTTGAAGACTTTTTATCCCGAAGTTGAAATTCAATTTAGCACGTTTGATGAAATGCACTATCATGTGCCGCTGTTGGTCAATCCTTTTGGATATAGTACGTATCGCGGAAGTTAAATCAAAATCGAATGTCCTAGCCCCGATAATAATGAAAATCCTTTGGCGGCGGCGTTCGACGACAAAGATTGTAATGGATAGCGGGATCAGCTCCTGAATAATTCAAAATTTATAATTTATAATTCAAAATATAAAATGACCATTCCATCCAATAAAAAAGAACAGCTTTTCCATAGTTTGAGTCAAGCGAATAATGCGTTCAACGAAATTTATCCCGGCGACAGAAGCGACCGCCAACCCGTGCATACTTTATATGGCGGTGCGAACTTGTTCAAATCCGACGCGCCGATTGCATTGGGTCACCGCGCGCTTGAAATACTCGAAACCTATGCGCCGAACCATGAAGTTTTTGGAAGAGCTTTTGGTTTGACCGGAGGTGCTGATTTCAGCAAACGCATTTATGACAAAGTCGTCGCGAAACTAAAATCGGAAGCGATTGAGGATTTCAGAATTGATTTTGAGGACGGTTACGGCAACCGCAGTAATGAAGAAGAAGATGCGACTGCTGTAACGGCGGCTAAAGAAGTTGCGAAAGGCATGCAGGATAAAACATTATCGCCATTTATTGGGATTCGAATCAAACCATTCACCGAGGAAATGAAAGAACGCGGATTGCGAACGCTCGATATTTTTGTATCGACTTTAGTTAAAGAAACCGGCGGTAAGTTACCCGATAATTTTGTCGTGATGCTGCCCAAAGTGACGATTCCACAGCAACCTGAGACGCTGGCGAATTTTTTCACGATTTTAGAAGAGGAACTCGGCTTGGAAAAAGGGATTTTGAAAATGGAAATGATGGTTGAAACCACACAGGCGATTATGGATATCAACGGCACGAACCCGTTATACCGATTCATCAAGGCTGCACAAGGACGCTGCATTGCGATGCATTTCGGGACTTACGATTACACAGCGAGCTGCAGCATCACCGCAAAATACCAAGAAATGGATCATCCGGTTTGTGATTTTGCACACCACATGACCAAAGTGGCGCTGGCGCATACCGGCATTTGGCTCAGCGATGGCGCGACGAATACGATGCCTATTGGTCCACACCGCGGGGATTTGACAGCTGCACAAGAAGAAGAAAATAGGCAAGTGGTGCACCGTGCGTGGAAAAAAGGTTACGACCATATCCGTCATTCGTTATGGAATGGCTATTATCAAGGTTGGGATTTGAATCCGGCGCAATTTCCGATGCGTTATGCTGCGGTATATGCGTTTTTTCTTGAAAGTTATGATGATGCCGTTGAGCGTTTAAAAACGTTTGTTGATAAGGCGGCGCGTGCAACCTTGATTGGTGATGTGTTTGACGATGCGGCTACGGGACAAGGATTGTTGAATTACTTCCTTCGCGCATTGAATAGCGGTGCCATTACCGAAGAGGAAGTACTGGCAACGGGATTGACGCTTGATGAAATCCGTGGGCGTTCGTTTAAGAAGATTTTGGACAATAGAAAGGCAAAATAAATGGTTACCCGATATTAAAAATTATAGCCACTGATACTACTCGTTTTCGGTGGCTTTTTTAAATCGAGTCAAGATATTTAATTAATTTTCCACGCGTTAAAAAGAAAACTTTTGTAGATTTAAATAACCAAACGACTTATATCAATACAAAATGATACACTATGCAGTTATATAAAAAATTGTCTAAAGTTGGTTTTCTCCAAAACAGTTATGCGTTTAAGTTTCTCTTCATCGCTTTTCTAGGGATTCATATTCCACTAATTGGAATTTTATTTTTTGTGCTCTACGGACCACAATCTGCATCTAGTAGTGTGATTTTAGTGTTTTCTTTAATCATGACACTAATAGCTACTGGCCTGACTTTGGTCGTATTAAAAAGACTCATACAGCCGATAGAATTGGCTTCAAAGGCGTTGAATAATTACAGGAAGGACCGCACGATGCCTTTATTACCGATTGAATTCAAAGATGAAGCTGGTTTGTTGATGCGGTATATATTGGAGACCATTCAAGACAACGAAAAACATATCAAGGAAAAGCAGGATTTGATGTATCTGTTGTCGCATGATTTGAAGCGATTCACAGGCAATTCTCAGTCGTTATCCCAATTGATCTTAGAGGAAAATCCGAGTGCGGTGGTTACTGAATACGCGGGATTGATAGGGGAATCTACAAGCCAACAATTGCATTTTATGGATAGTTTCCTGAAACTGCTCAAAGTACAAGATGAAATCGTAAAAAATGTTCCAGAGAAGCAAACCATTTCTTTTGAACAGATTCAATCTAGTGTTGATCAGCAAGTAAAGCAGCAGCTGGCGTTAAAGAACATCAAGTTGACGGCCATTATAGAAGTCAAAGAAAAGGAGCTTCTAATCAATCCAGAATTGCTGATCCGCGTCATGGTGAATTTAGTCGACAATGCGATTAAATTTTCATTTCCTGAAAGTGAAGTAAAAGTAAAATATTTTCTAAAGAATGAGCACCTGACCATTACCGTAAGCGATGATGGCTTAGGTTTTAAAGAACACCAAAAGGAAACCATTTTTAAAAAGTTTACCGACCAGAAAAAGTTGGGGACGGCGAATGAACTTTCAACAGGAATCGGTTTGTATTTGTGTAAGACCATTATTGAAAAATACAAAGGAAGATTGGCTGCTACAAGTGCCGGCGTTAATCGCGGCGCTACTTTTACGGTTACCATCTGATCAGCTGAACGCATACATCATGCGAAATTATTGTCGGAATTTACCGAATTGCTAATTTTTTACCTAGTTTTGTAGCATAATTGGATGATTTCTCTCCACAAGTAGGAATTCTTATCATTTATTTAAAAAAGTTTGTCCCATGTCAGTGTTAGAAAAAATAAGTTCTGCTGCGATTATTGAACTCGAAAATAAGTACGGTGCGCACAATTATCACCCGCTGCCAGTGGTGTTGAGTAGAGGGGAAGGCGTTTATGTTTGGGATGTTGAAGATAAAAAGTACTACGATTTTTTATCAGCATATTCGGCTGTAAATCAAGGTCATTGTCATCCAAGAATCGTGAATGCGATGATCGATCAGGCGAAAACACTAACCTTGACATCGCGCGCTTTTTATAATGATCAATTAGGACCTTACGAAGCGTATTTGACAAAATATTTTGGTTTTGATAAGGTATTACCAATGAATACGGGTGCTGAAGCGGTCGAAACGGCGCTAAAGATTTGTAGAAAATGGGCTTACGAGGTCAAAGGCATTGCTGAACAACAAGCGCAGATTATTGTATGTGATGGCAATTTCCACGGAAGAACAACAACCATTATTTCATTTTCCAATGATGCGAATGCCCGTAAGAACTTCGGTCCTTATACTTCTGGCTTTATCAATATTCCCTACGATTCATTAGAAGCACTGGAACAGGCTCTAAAATCCTCAGAAAATATTGCAGGATTTTTAGTAGAACCCATACAAGGTGAAGCGGGTGTGTATGTCCCTACTGAGGATTACATGCTGCGTGCAAAACAACTCTGCAATCAATATAATGTGTTGTTTATAGCCGATGAAGTGCAAACCGGTATCGCGAGAACAGGATCTCTTTTAGCAGTTTGTGGCAATTGCAGTTGTGAGAATCACTGTGAAAAACAAGTTACTTATGCGGCTCCTGATATTTTAATTCTTGGCAAAGCGCTTTCGGGTGGCGCGTATCCCGTATCTGCCGTATTGGCGAATGATCGCATTATGAATGTCATAAAACCGGGACAGCATGGTTCGACGTTTGGTGGCAACCCAGTAGCAGCCGCAGTTGCTGTCGCAGCACTTGAAGTAGTCCGCGACGAACGTTTGGCATTCAATGCGATGCGTTTGGGAAAGATTTTTCGTGAAGAGTTGGGAAAATATATCGAGACTTCCAATATTGCGACTGAAGTTCGTGGCAAGGGATTGCTTAACGCAGTAGTGATCAATGATACAGAGGAGAGCGATACTGCTTGGAATATCTGTATGGCACTGCGCGACAATGGATTGCTGGCAAAGCCTACACATGGCAATATTATACGTTTTGCGCCGCCATTAGTTATGAATGAAGAACAATTACTCGACTGTGTTTCGATCATCATAAAGACATTGAAACAGTTTGAAAAATAAAAAAATCCTCCAATTCGGAGGATTTTTTGTTTATTCTTCTTGCTGAGCCTGCATTTTTTCGATTAAATTTTGCTGTATGCCTTGTAGTTCCTCATCGGTATAATTAATCTTCAAATAAATGAGGCACATGATATAAAACGCACTTAAAACAATACCAATGATTGCGAATATTCGTCCTGTATTGAGATTGGGATAACCGTCGTATAGGTCGGGATTTTCCATATACAGTGCCGCATCTTTTTTGGCTAGTACCAGTGCAATGATGGCTAAGATTAATCCGATGCCATAGCAGCAGCAACCAGGAATTGACAATATCCCTAAAATGAGTACTGCGGTAGCATTGGGTAATTTTTGTTTTTCCATTAGAAAGTGTTTAAGCGTTAGTGAGTCAGTTTGTAAATATAAGAAACAATCATTATGACGGCATTGATTATCGCGAGACCTACCATTATTTTGTGGTAGTTTCTGCCTTTGTCGAGAAAATGCAGTGCAAGAAACCCTAAAAACAGCAGCGTGGTGTAGATCGCGGGAAATTGATAGAAGGCTCCAGAAAAATTACCTTTGATTAGTAAGAGTAGTGCCCGTTGCGTTCCACAGCCTAAACAATCAACCCCGAAAAGTTTTTTGTTTAGACACGGAATCATATATTGCTCTAAATTCAAAATAGCGTTTTTATATTTACAATTTTACAAAAAATATTGATTGAAAATAACAAGTTTGCTAATTTAAAGTTTGCTACTTTTGAGTGGATTTAAAATAATTTCCCAATGAAGAAAATACTAATTCCAATAATGATTTTCGCCATCATTATCGCATTTTATGAGCAAAGCAAAAGCGATAAAAACATTTATATCATCATTATCGCCATTGTGGTTTTTATGCTCGGCATGATGAAATTGAGTGCGAAAATTCCCAGTAAAAATCAAGAAAAAGAGGAGCAAGATGTTTAGTATAGGAGATGAAGTTTCCGTATTGGATGAAGCAATCAACGGTGTTGTGATATCGATTAAAAACAATGAGATTACGATCGAAACTGAAGAAGGATTTACGATGACATATTTTGTCAATCAGTTAATTAAAAATTTTAAAACCAGTACGTTAAGTAAAAGCATAGAAAGTTTTAATGCAGACAAAATAAAACAGGAAAAAGAAATACCGAAACCCAGAAGTTTTGTAAGAGAAGTCAAAACGAAGGGCGATATTCCACCGCCGGAATTCGATTTACACATCGAAAAACTAGTCAAAAACTTTAGAGGAATGAGTCATTATGACATCCTGACTTTGCAATCCGAAACGGCAAAAAAACACATAGAATTTGCAATCAGAAACCGCATCCCAAAGATTGTTTTTATCCATGGTGTTGGTGAAGGGATTTTAAAAGCGGAACTCGATTTTCTGTTGGGGCGCTATGAAAACATTTCATTCCGCGATGCCAATTATCAGAAGTACGGATTGGGTGCTACGGAAGTTTATTTTAAACAAAGCAAATAAATAAGATTCAGCGATTCGAAGTTCCAAAAGTCTTTCTTTTCATCATCAAAAACCAGCATCATGAAATCACTAAATGCGCTCATGCAGGAAATTATTCGGTTGACTTTAAAAATTGAAACGGATTATCCCGAACTGTATCGTTTTTTAAATGAAACACCTTTGCGTCTTTCCGAAACCAAAAAGGATAGAATCAACACAAATGATTTGGAACAGTATCTGGAAAGTTTAAAAACGCAGCTTCAACATCATATCGAAACGCATCAGCAATAATGTCGTGCAATTGCGAACTACAACTAATGATTAGTGAAACGAAACTGATTTTCACACCGTACTAGTCCAAACAATAACATTGACTAATCAGCAGTTAAAAGCGTGCCGATCACAATAGCATTTCCAAAATAGAAAGTGTTGGTGTCTTTTTGAAACGTAACTGCTTTCAACATAATCGTGTGCAGAAATCCAGAACCATTCGTAGTGGAGACTACTTCAATAATGCCGCTGACGTCAGACACGCCGTCTTGAGCCACCCATTCTTCATTGATTTCCGGTGTCGCCGGTAATGCCCCGCTGCAGAAATAATCCTGATTGCTTGTGGTGATCGCCGAGACGAATAGGCGGTAGACCAATCGGTTTGTTGTGCTAGAAATCAGTCCGGTTTTGACAACCCCTAAATTCGAGGTATCTAATAAAGTAGGATCGAAATTTTGAATGTAAATTCCTTCAATCCCATTGGTTCGCGCATTGTAAACAAGTTGATTTGACGGACAAATAGCAACGTCTGCCGGATCAAAGTTTAAAGGCAATGTTGTTGGCGTCGTTGAAAATTCACCAAAAGGAAAAGTTTCGTAGACCTGCGTACTACTTGGTTTGGTAAACACGATATTCTTAAACACGATATTGTGGATGTACTTCAAAATTTTTGTAGCGCCAGTCGTTGGATCCGGTGTAGAATAAACTGCTATCGTAGCAATTTGGATGGTTCCCGAGGTAGCCACCCATTCTTCTGTGGCAACAGGTGAAATCGGTGCAGGCGTACTGCAAATATTGGCAAGCGTAACTGCGCCGTTATAAGCCCTGTAAGTCACGCTGACGGAACCGCCAATGCTGATAGTCCTTGGTGCGTCAACCGGTGTCACATTGTTTGAAAATGCATTGGCTAGATCGGGGATTTTGATATACAATGCTTCATTGCCATTCAATTTGTAAATGGTGCCGTCACAATTGCTGGCCGGAACGTCTTCAAAACTTATGGTTTCAATGGTTAAATCGCCATCATCACAACTATTCAACACTAACAAGCAGATCAATAATCCAACAATTCTTTTCATGTTAAGGCTATTTTTGACAAAAGTAGGGTTTTAATTCACAATTGACAATCAATTTCAAAACGATTAAACGTGCAAAATTATTACCTTTGGCGCCATGAAAAAAGTATATCTCGATAACGCAGCAACGACATTCATTCACCCCGAAGTGATTCAGGAGATGACTCGCGTAATGCAGGAAGATTATGGAAACCCGTCGTCGACACATAGTTTTGGTCGACAAGCCAAAAGTGTTTTAGAGCTTTCCAGAAAATCCATCGCGAAATCAATCAATGCATTGTCTCAGGAAATCATTTTCACATCGGGCGGCACCGAATCCAATAATTTGGTGCTGCGCGCTGCGGTTTTAAATTTGAAAATAGAACGCATCATTTCAGCAAAAATCGAACATCACGCAGTTTTACACGTTGTTGAAGCACTGCAGGATGAGTTCAAAATAGTTGTTGATTATGTCAATATACTGCCCAATGGTGAGATCGATATCACGCATTTGGTGACGCTACTTTCCGACACTAAAAAAACGCTGGTGTCGTTGATGCACGTCAATAACGAAATCGGAACCGTCCTCGATTTGGCGCTGGTTGGTAGAATCTGCAAGCAACATCAGGCGTATTTTCATTCCGATACGATCCAGTCGATCGGTAAGACAACATTCAATCTGCAAGAACTTCCGATTGATTTTTTAGTTGCGAGTGCTCATAAATTTCACGGACCAAAAGGCGTCGGATTCATCTTCATAAGAAAAGGCTTGACAATACACCCGATTTTATTTGGAGGTGAACAAGAAAAAGGCCTGCGCCCGGGCACCGAAGCAATCCACAATATTGGCGGTATGGCTAAGGCTTTAGAACTTTCTCATTCTAATCTTGAGGCGCACCAACACTACATTACCGATTTGAAATCGTATGTGACCGCACAGTTTGAGCAGCATTTCCCGAATGCTACCATCAACGGAAATCCAAATGGCTTTTACAATATCGTCAATGTTCAGCTGCCTTTTTCAGAAGATAAAACAGCGATGATTCTGTTTCATCTTGATATGAAAGGGATTGCGGTTTCGCGCGGAAGTGCTTGTCAGTCCGGCAGTATCAAGCCTTCTCACGTATTGGCGGAAATACTAAACGAGGTCGATTTGAAAAAGCCGTCATTGCGTATTTCATTAAGCCATCAAAATACCAAAGCCGACATCGATTACCTGATTGAGGCCTTGAAAAGTTTGTAGTGGGTGTTGCTATTTAAATTTATAGCAACTATGTTTGTCGAAATTTAATACCACCAATGAAAAAACGAATCGCTTTTACACTGCTAACATTTTGTTTCTTTTTCCATACTTCGTCAGGACAAGAAAAAGGTAAAGTTGAATTTGGCGTCAATGCCGGATACAACAGTGCTACAGTTTCCAGTGACGATGTTACGGCTGATTATGGTGATGGTTTTAACCTAGGGTTTTCGGCGGATTATTATTTTTCCAACCGTTGGAGTATTAAGGGAAAATTAATCTACGATCAAAAAGGGTGGAATCGAGGTTTTAGTGAAGATGTGAATACCGGAGTCAGTTATAAAACCAACTACAATCTAGATTACATCACGATTCCCGTTATGGCCAATTGGCATTTTGCGAAGAAAAGGAATTGGTATCTGAATTTCGGACCGTACATTGGTTTTTTGATGCGCGCAGAAGAAACGAGGTTTGGAACTGATGTTAAATATGCTTTTAATACGACGGATTTTGGATTAGCATTAGGTGTCGGTGTTAAAATTCCGGTTTCGGACAAACTCAAATTGTCGATTGAATATGAAACGCAATCCGGTATGTCTGAAGTTTTTAAAGATTCAGAAGAGCCTTTCACCAATTCCCGTTGGAGCTTGAATTTCGGCGTAAATTTTCTGATGAAGTAATTTTTATTTCGTCAACACCAACTATTGCGATGCTGGTAGCGTAATGGCTTGCCTTTTTGTTCAGGTAGTAGACAAAATTGTTTATACTTTCCTATTCCATATTGCCAATTCAAGGTAATAGTCACCGGTTTATCAATGTAATTGATGATCGGAAATACCGCACTGCCATTTTTGCGCTAGAAAATGAAATCACTTGTTCCGGTTGATCATTGGAATCGTGACGCCGCGCCCGCAGCCGATCCACAATGCATGGTTCTTATGCGTCAATTAGAACATTGCGGCTAATGGATGCGGTTTTGAATACTTTAAAAATAATCTTTTTTTAAAATCCATCAAAAAAATTATACATAATTGTATAATACATAATATTCTTATGTATGTTTGCGTTATCCAAATAAATATATAATTATGATTTATTCTTCTGAATTAATAAAGGGCACTTTGAAAACCATCGTGTTGAAGCAGCTCGAAAATAACAAACGCATGTACGGGTATGAAATTACGCAACGTGTAAAACAGCTTACTGCCGACAGAATCCAAATCACTGAAGGTGCTTTGTATCCAACCTTACATGCGCTCGAAGCTGATGGATTGGTTACTACAGAAACCGAGTTCATTGGCAAACGCATTCGAAAGTATTACAGTTTGAGCCCGAAAGGCAAATCAACGATTGATGAGAAAATCAGTGAACTCGCAGATTTTATGAATACGATGAAGTTTTTACTCGACATCAAACCTCAAACAATCTAGAATGTATTGCATCAGCGAATTGCAAATCGATTTCATCCTCAATGACATTCGTGCACGTGGCATTGAGACGGTCAGCCTGCAGCAGGACCTGTTGGATCACATTTGTTGTATCATTGAGCAGCAGCTTGAAGAAAATGGTGACTTCGAGCGCTTTTATTCCACGACGATTACCACGTTTTATAAAGATGAACTCAAGGAAATAGAAGTTGAAACCAATCATTTATTAACCCACAAAAACTATTACATCATGAAAAAAATCATGTTATACAGCGGCACTTTTTCGGCAGCAGTGTTGAGTGTCGGTATTTTCTTTAAATTTATGCATTGGCCCGGCACGGCAGTTTGCATTATCTTAGGGCTCATTACGCTGAGCATTGTCTTTCTACCTTTAATGTTTACGCTAAAAATCAAAGAAAAGCGGCAAAATGTGGAGAAAGTTATTTTGGTTACCGGCGCTGTTTCAGCCATTTTGATCAGTGTGGGCGTACTCTTTAAAATCATGCATTGGCCTTGGGCAAACGTGATAACCTCGGCTTCTTTGTTGATTATGTTGTTTGTGTTCCTTCCCATTTATTTTTTTACCGGTATTCGAAATCCACAAACTAAGATCAATACAATCGTTTCTTCGATTTTATTGCTTTGCGGTTGCGGATTGATTTTGACACTGGTCAGAATTCCAGCGTCGACAAGGTACCAGCATGTTGAAGACACAAGTTACTTTTTCCGAAATGAACAGATTTTAAAAACCGAGCAGGCATTGCTGGGTGCAACAACGAATTCCCAAACAGACCAAGATATTTTTACACTTTGTGAAAACATCAAATCGCAAATACTAGAAAAAGAAACCGGACTCAAAAAACTGTCGTCAGATTTTGAAACCACAGAAGCATTGCTTGGCGATACTTCGGTTCACGACTACATATCCGATTCGCCCGCATTGCAAAAAAACCTCGAGGCATTGCGTCAAAAGATTACGGCTTTTAATCGGTCGCACCAATCGCATGCGAATTTTGAATCGATTCCTGTAAAGTCGATTGATTTCTGGAGCCAGGCTAAAGTCAAAGAGGCTTTGAATAACTTGGTGCAAGTGCAAATGATGTTGCTTCAAAACCAAAAAATCCTAATGAAATAAGCTAGTTTTAATTCAAAAATTCCAAAAAAATGATAGCATTTCTAAGATCGCTGGTAACCTTACTGGCAGCATTGCTTATGCTTTTAATAAACGGTTCTGCAACGGCTTGCAGCATGTATAAAGTCACCGTTAACGGAAAAACCATTGTAGGTTGCAACCACGACACTTGGATAGCGACGCCAAGAATTTGGTTCGAAACCCGAGGTTATGGCGCTTGTTTTGCGGGAGCGCGTTTCGATGGAAGCTATGGTTTTGCACCCCAATCGGGTATGAATGTGCATGGACTTGCCTTTTCGAGACTTGTTGCTCCACCAACAAAAGGCATTGTGACTGCCGAAAAAAAAGTGATTAAAAGCCAAACACAATTTTTAAAAGATGTTCTGCATAGTTGCAAAACGGTAGCGGAAGCCAAAGTGTATATTGATCGGTTCGACCATAGTATTTTCAGCAATGATGTTTTGATTTACATTGACCGTTCGGGAAAATATCTGATTGTCGAGCCGTACAGCACGACGATTGACGCTGTTAACAAATATGTACTTGCAAATTTCTGTCCTTCGCAGGTCGACGATTTGAGTTCCATCAAGCAGGAACGGTATGTGAATGGCATGACTTTTCGTAAAAACAAGATCGCGACGGATATTGAGTTTTGCCGCGCATTATCCGATACGATGCATGTGTGCAGGGAAAAAATCGGGGATGGCACGTTATTGACGTCCATTTGGAATCTCAACGATGGCTTGATGCATTTGTACTTTTACCACGATTATCAACATCAACGAACTTTCGATATCAAAAAAGAATTGGCGAGAGGCGATCATATTTTAGAAGTGCCCAAACTTTTTCCACCGAATGCTGAATTCAAACAACTTGAAGCTTTCAAAACACCACTTAATAGTAGCGCCGTCGATTTTTTTCTAAAGTTTTCAATGGTATATTTTCTGATTTCATCGTTATATTTTCTCATAGGCTTTTTGCGCAAAAGGAAATCGGAACAATACAGTTATGTCAAACTTGGGCTTTTCATTCTAAATGTGGCCATGATGTATTATATGTTCGCATTGGCCACAGAAATCGGCATCTATTATTTTCCGGCGCCTTATGAGGATTATAAATTCAGTCTGTTGAGTGTTGCCGCGTATCTTCCGTTTGTGTTATTGCTGTTGATAGGTCCGCTCGTTGTAATGAATGTTAGGCTATTTCGGGAAAAGGTTTGGAATTTTTTGACGAAATTGCTTTTTGCTTTCAACAATTTTATCTATTTCATACTCATTATCTTCTTTTTTTATTGGGGATTGTATGACGTGTTTCATTAAAATCTTGCATAAAAAAATCCGCTTGTCGTGATGATACGCGGATTTCCTTTGATTATAAATTTGATTATAATTGAAACTATTTCGCCATGGGCATTGGAGGCATGTTAGAGTTGAAGCAATCGCGCAGCATTTTCCATTTTCCGTCTTCCATTTTATACACTTCGATCGACTTTCCTTCGTCGAGCACTTTTCCGTCTTTGTCGCTAATTGTCCAGGCGTTTTCTGCAGCGACCATATTTTCATCGCCCCAAAGTTCAACAAGGTTAAGTTTTATCGTCGAAGTATCGCCTTTAAACATTTGTCCAAAACCCTTTAAGATGTTGTCTTTTCCTTCCATCGCGATCATGTTTGGAGGCATAAATTTCGCATCGGTAGCATAGCAGTTCGCCAATGCCACGGAATCTTTTGCATTGTAGGCTTTTTCGAATTCCCTATAGCCCTCAGCGATGGTCAATTTAGCAGCGGAAAGATCAAACGCCGCAGATTCAGCAGTAGAAACTTCAATCTTTTTTTTACAACCCGCATTCAAAAATAAACTGAGAACGGCAACTACGACAAGGAATGTTGTTTTTTTCATAATGTGAAATATTAAGGTTACTTTGTTTTGAATAGAAGTAAATTTAATATTTTTTCGTAATGTATTGTTTTTTAGGACAATAATTATCAGTTTCGACGACAGTTATTTTTAAAAGGTTGTTTGTTTAGCGTTAGCTATTAGTCGAATTTTTTTTAATTGATTTTACAAATCAATCTGTTTTTAATATTTTGGATTGGACTTATAAAAAAATCCGTCCTGCTTTCACAAAACGGATGATGATTATGGCTCAGGGTTTTAAACAAATAACCCTTCTATGCTTAAGTAACGTTCGCCTGTATCATAACAAAAAGTCAATATTGTAGCATTTGTAGGAATGTCGGAAAGCTTTTTAGCCACAGCTGCCAGCGATGCACCCGATGAAATGCCAATAAGAATTCCCTCTTTTTTGGCTGCCCTTTGCGTAAAATCAAAAGCCTCCTCTTTCGTTACCTGAATCGTACCGTCTAATAATGCAGTGTGAAGATTGGTGGGTATAAATCCGGCACCAATACCCTGAATAGGATGGGGTGAAGGTGCACCGCCACTAATTACAGGAGATGCTTCAGGTTCTACAGCAAACACTTTTAGGTTTGGAAAATGTTGTTTTAATATTGCCGCGCAACCGGTGATATGACCACCTGTTCCGACTCCGGTAATGAGATAGTCTAAACCTTCAGGAAAATCTTTTAAAATTTCTAGCGCGGTAGTTTCTTTGTGAATATTGATGTTGGCTTCATTTTCAAACTGTAAAGGCGACCATGCCAGGGGCGTTGCTTCGGTCAGCTCACGTGCGGTTTCAATGGCTCCTTTCATGCCTTTTTCACGAGGGGTGAGAACAAATTCGGCTCCATAAATACGCATCAGGCGACGTCTTTCGATTGACATCGATTCCGGCATGACCAAAACCAATTTGTATCCTTTTACTGCAGCGACCATCGCAAGCCCGATACCTGTATTTCCAGATGTGGCTTCAATAATGGTGCTCCCTTTCTGAAGTAACCCTTTTTGTTCGGCATCTTCAATCATCGCTAGTGCAATGCGATCTTTAATACTCGCTCCTGGATTGTTGCGTTCGGTCTTCATCCACACCTGATGGTTTGATCCGAATAGGCGGTTGATTTTTATATGTGGCGTATTGCCGATGGTTTCTAGAATATTGTTGTATCGCATAAGATTTTTTTTTAAATTGAAAATAGATTGATATCGTTGCCTTCGTTTTGGTTGATAATCGTATTTTTTGTCGATTGCATGACCACCGAATTCGGGTTTACGCTTTTGGTGACGAAAGTATTTCCGCCGATGATACTATGGTTACCGATGACTGTGCTGCCTCCAAGAATTGTTGCATTGGCATAAATCACAACATGATCTTCAACGGTCGGATGCCGTTTTCTTTCTTTCATGTTTTTTTCAACCTGCAAAGCGCCGAGGGTTACCCCTTGATAAATATGAACATGTTTCCCAATAGTCGAAGTTTCACCGATAACGATTCCGGTTCCGTGATCAATGATAAAGGGTACATCAATAATGGCGTTTGGATGAATGTCAATACCCGTTTTGCTGTGCGCATATTCGGTCAGGATTCTTGGCAGTAGCACTATTTCGTGAAGGGCAATGGCATTGGCAATACGATATACGGCAATTGCAGTAAAACCGGGATATGAATTGATGATTTCCTGAATACAGTCAGCAGCGGGATCTTTATCTAATAGGGCTTGTGCATCTTTTTGCAGATTAGAATACAAATGCGGAATCTCGGAAAAAAAACTTTCAGTAGTTTCAGCAATGGAAGCAGAAGATTGGCCTTCGAGTATTTTAGAAAGCAGTAGACTGAAATCGATTTTACTTTGCGCCCAAAGCGACTGTATTTGAGCAACTTCGAGTTTTTTTTCAGGAAAAAGAATTAGAAACAAATCGTCAATCCACTTAGTGATTTCAGTAGAATTGATTGCCCTGACCCAATTGTTGTGTTGGCTTTGGTGTAATGAATCAAAAAAAGGGTTGATTTCTGTAGGCATGGAATTGTATTTTCTAACAAATTAGACATACAAAATTCCAGAATAAAACGAAGGTTTATACCAACTATTTGTTAAATTACTTTCGGAGATTGGAATTTTATTGAAAGCAAAAAAAAATCCGTTTTACTTGAAGAAAACGGATTTTATCTAGTGGATTTTTATTAATTAATTATAAGTGAATCACTTCACCATATGCATCAGCTACCGCTTCCATGACTGCTTCGCTCATCGTTGGATGCGGGTGAATTGATTTCAAAATATCGTGACCAGTCGTTTCTAATTTTCTTGCTACAACCGCTTCTGCAATCATATCGGTAACACCGGCGCCAATCATATGGCAACCCAACCATTCACCGTATTTGGCATCGAAAATTACTTTGACAAAACCATCCGGAGTTCCCGCTGCTTTCGCTTTTCCTGAAGCCGTGAATGGAAATTTTCCAATTTTCAGTTCGTATCCTTTTTCTTTTGCTTGTTTCTCGGTCAATCCAACCGAAGCGATTTCTGGCGTTGCATAAGTACAACCTGGAACGTTCCCGTAATCTATTGGCTGCACATGTAGTCCAGCGATTTTCTCAACGCAATTGATTCCTTCTGCGGAAGCAACGTGTGCCAAAGCTTGTCCAGGCGTTACATCACCAATTGCATAGTATCCGGGAATGTTCGTTTGGTTATAGGCGTTCACTAAAATCTTGTCTTTATCTACAGCGATACCAACTTCTTCCAAACCGATATTTTCGATGTTGGTTTTAATGCCAACTGCAGAAAGCAACATTTCAGCTTCTAAAGTTTCTTCACCTTTGGCGGTTTTTACGGTCGCTTTTACGCCCGAACCCGAAGTATCGATTTTTTCTACAGAAGAGGAAGTCATGATTTTAACACCCGCTTTTTTCATCGAGCGTTCCATTTGTTTTGAGATGTCTTCGTCTTCTACTGGAACGATGTTCGGCATGAATTCGACGACAGTGACTTCAGTACCCATCGCGTTGTAGAAATGAGCGAACTCAACGCCAATCGCACCGGAACCCACGATAATCATCGATTTCGGTTGGGTTGGCAAAGTCATTGCTTGGCGGTAGCCGATTACTTTTTTACCATCTTGCGGTAAGTTTGGCAATTCACGCGAACGTGCGCCTGTGGCAATGATGATGTGATCGGCGGAATATTCAGTCGTTTTTCCGTCAGCGGCAGTAACATCCATTTTTTTGCCGGGTTTCAATTTCCCGAAACCTTCAATAACATCAATTTTATTTTTTTTCATTAGGAACTGAACACCTTTGCTCATGCCGTCAGCAACACCGCGACTTCTTGCTACCACTGCGTTGAAATCTTTATCAAAAGAAGAAACCGACAAGCCGTAATCGGAAGCATGCTTTAAGTAATCAAAAACTTGCGCTGATTTCAACAATGCTTTGGTTGGGATACAACCCCAATTCAAACAAACACCACCCAAACTTTCTTTTTCAACTATAGCTACTTTAAAGCCCAATTGTGAGGCACGGATTGCAGTTACATAACCGCCCGGACCGCTTCCTAAAACAATAATATCGTACTTCATTTTATGTTTATTTTAATATTTTATTCTTGATTATATCTTAAAATGGCGTCGCAAAATTAAGTAATATTTTCCCTAATTCTTAACTTTCAATTATCAATTATCAATTATCACTCGAGGCGCAGCCGAACTGTTTGGAGCGGAGCGGAAAAAATTATCAATTATCAATTGAAGAATCCGCTTCAACCAAAAACTGCGAGTAATATAGATTCTTATAATATCCATCCGAAATATTGAGCAATTCGATATGGTTGCCTTGTTCTACGATTAATCCTTTATCCATCACGACAATCTTATCAGCATTGACAATCGTCGCCAATCGGTGTGCAATGACAATGGAGGTTCGGCCTTTAGTGATTTTCTGTGTCGCACTTTGAATTAATTCCTCAGAATACGTATCAATCGAAGAAGTTGCCTCATCCAAAATCAAAATGCTCGGATTACTTACATAAGCCCTTAAAAAAGCAATCAATTGTCGCTGCCCAGAAGACAACATCACGCCGCGTTCTTTGACATTATAGTCGTAACCGTGCGGTAAACTCATTATGAAATCATGTACGCCGATTTTCTGCGCCGCTTCAATCACTGCTTCACGGGAAATATCCGAATTATTGAGTGTGATATTATTCAAAATCGTGTCGGCAAACAAAAACACATCCTGCAACACTACGGCTATTTGCTTTCTGATCGAACTCAAACTATATTCGGTGATGTTCTTTCCATCAATGGAGATTGCCCCTTGATTGATTTCATAGAAACGATTCAGCAAGTTGATGATCGTCGATTTTCCGGCTCCTGTAGCGCCCACAATCGCAATGGTTTCGCCGGCATTTACTTTCAGATTGATGCCCTTAATGATCTCCTCATTGTCGATATAACTAAAATGCACATCTTTAAATTCGATGCTTCCATCAAACTTCGGCGCTTCATCTGTTCCCGTATCTTGAATTTGGTCTTGTGTATCGATGATATCAAAAACACGGTTCGCCGCGATCATGCCCATCTGCATCTCGTTGAATTTATCTGCAATCTGTCGCAACGGATTAAACAGCATCCCGATAAACATCGTATACGAGAACAAATCTCCGAATGTTGTAAAATGATCGCCATTGAGGATTTTAATGCCGCCATACAATACAACAAAACCCAATGTCAATGAGGTAATGATATCGGCAAGCGGGAAAAAAATCGAGTTGTATAAAATCGTCCTAACCCAGGCTTTGCGATGCTTGTCATTGATTTCACTAAACTTTTCGGCTTCAATGTCTTCACGGTTAAAAAGTTGCACGATCTTCATTCCGGTAACGCGTTCCTGCACAAAGGTGTTCATGTTGGCGACCTGATTGCGCACATCTTCAAAAGCGACTTGCATTTTGCGCTGAAATACCCGCGTAAAAACCAATAAAACCGGCATTGCGATAATCACGATCCAAGTGAGTTTCCAATTCATATAGAACATAAAAATCAGCACGACCAGCATCTTCATCAAGTCGCTCAAAATCATGAACAATCCTTGGCTGAAAATTTTGGCGATCTGTTCGATATCAGAAACCGAGCGCGTTACCAATTGTCCGACCGGTGCGTTGTCATAATACCGCATTCTGAAACTCAGCATGTGCTGAAACAGTTTGACGCGGATGTCTTTTACAATATCCTGCCCGAGCCAATTCGCCCACAACACAAAGTAGAACTGCGAAAAAACTTCAAGCAGCAGCACAATGCCCATCATGATGATGTAGAACAACAATCCGTTTTGATCGTGCGTTTTGATGTAGCCGTCGACCGTTTCTTTCAGCAGATACGGGCGCAATGCCGCGAAAACCGACAACGAAATCGCGAACGCAATCACGCTGTTGAACCGCCATTGGTAGGGTTTGGTGTATTTTAAGATTCGTTTGAAAACGATTGTATCGAATGCTTTTGCTTTCATTCGTCTTTAATATTTATTTTTCATAGGTCTTATGCAATCGCTTCGCTCGTGTCATTCGTGTTTACTATTTATTTTTTATAGGTCTCATGCAATCGCTTCGCTCGTGTCATTCGTCTTTAATATTTATCTTTCATAGGTCTCATGCAATCGCTTCGCTCGTGTCATTCGTCTTTAATATTTATCTTTCATAGGGCTCATGCAGTCGCTTCGTTCTTGTCTTCTTTGAGTTGCTGAGCGGATGAGATTCTGAGTTTTTCTTAAGTTTTGGCGCGCCTAATAATCGGATTCTACTAATGTTGTTTCTTGTAAAGCTTTTATCTGCGAATTTAATTCTCTAATGTCTTTTTTGATTTTGTTCAATAATATTTTATGGTTGACCAAAATAATGACCATAAAAAATGAAAAAATGGCAGCTAAAGTCGTGAGAAAAGAAATTTTTTCGGAGGAATTGATGACCATCCTAAAGCCTGCATATAACAAACTTATTCCCAAAGCAATTAGAAATTTTTTAGGCAGTTTTTTATTGTACTTTGATATTGCGGCATTGCAATAGGCTTTCCTGTCTTCAAGCTCTTTGATTAATTTTACTCTTTTAAATTCCATTGTATTATATTGTTAACTGTGATTTACTGATCGCGCTTCGTGTTTATCGCTTGCAGCCAAATAATCATAAAGTATTTCGGTTAAAAATAATCCGTGTGCCGGTACCGAAAATCCGGCTTCACTTCGGTTTTTACTGTTGATGATGGCTTCAAAATCGTCCAGCGTAATTTTATGCAATCCCACATTAATCAAAGTTCCGACGATCGCTCGTACCATATTGCGCAGGAATCGGTCGGCTGAAATCGTAAATATGAGGTTATTGTGGTCGCGCGTCCAATGAGCGTTGGTGATTTTGCAATCGAAGGTGTTGACGTCGGTGTGTACTTTCGAGAAACATTCAAAATTGGTATGACTTAGCAATATGGCTGCGGCTTGGTTCATCAAATCAACATCGAGTTGCTGCGGATTGTACCAACTCATTTCACTTTGAAAAACATTTTTAAACGTGTGGATATGGTATTCATACGTGCGTTTTTTGGCGTCGAATCTTGCGTGCGCATTTTCAGTTACGGGAATAATCTCGAAAACAGCGATGTCTTTCGGCAAAAACGAATTGAGTTTGTGCACAATGTTTTGCCTTTCGAACGCTTTATCGACATCAAAATGAGCGTACATTATTTTGGCATGAACTCCAGTATCAGTTCGGCCGGCGCCCATGAGTTCAACCGTTGTGTTGAGTACGGTCGACATCGCCTTCGTCAAAGTTTCCTGCACGGAAGTGGCGTTGGGTTGGTATTGCCAGCCGTGATAGTTTGTACCGTTATAAGCGAATTTGATAAAATACCTCAAGAGTTTCTCTGCCTTTTAGAATGGTCAAAGTTACAAAGTTTTGTGGTTGAGCAAAGGTTAAAATTTAGCTTGATTTTTTGATTTTGACAATGATCGTATCCATTACTGCAAAAACGGCCATCGTTAAAAGAATCATGCGTTGTAATTGGACTTCTTTCTTGATTTCATTACGGGTGATTTCTTGGTTTTGATGTTAACTCATAGTGTGTTGTTTTGTGTTGGCTGGTTCAAATCTAAAAAAAACTTTTAATTAATTATTATAGTTTTGCGCCTTCGCGTTTTTGCGGGGTATAAAAATGCGCTCGTCAAGTCGCCAAGTTGTATCGTGAAAAGAGAATGTCTATTTTTGTCCAAAGCCCTAGCCCTGATAGCAGTGGAAAGCCCACAGCGCAGCGAGGACTTGCAACGGATAGCAGGTTCCCGGCTCCTAAAAAAGGCTCAGTTAATCAGGTACTTATGAAAAGAATCCTTTTGCTTTCCGACACGCACAGTCACATGGATGACGTGATTTTGAAGTATGTTGCCATGACGGATGAAGTGTGGCATGCGGGCGATATTGGCAATCTGCACGTCACCGATACTTTGAAAAAATGCAAACCTTTACGCGGGGTTTATGGCAATATTGATGATGATAAAGCGCGGATGGAATTTCCGTTGCACGATCGTTTTTTTTGCGAGGGCGTTGATGTCTGGATTACCCATATTGGTGGTTATCCAGGAAAATACAATCAGGAGATTCGAGAAGAGATTACGCGGAATCCACCGAAATTATTTATTTGCGGGCATTCGCATATTTTAAAAGTGATTTACGATAAGAAACTGAATTTGCTGCATATGAATCCGGGTGCTGCCGGAAAAAGCGGTTTTCATCAGCTGCGCACGATGTTGCGTTTTGTGATTGATGGTGATGTCATTAAGGATTTGGAGATTGTGGAGCTTGGTGCTAAATAGTGCCTTAGTACCTGAGCAGTTTAGTGCTTACGTTTGTTTTGGTAATAGACAGAATTCTAGATTTTGGTTGTAAAACGGATCCTGAATTACCTCAGCCACTCAGAAACGATACAACGAAAAAAAGTCCGGACATTGTCCAGACTTTTCCTCGCACTAAATAAACTAAGTTTATAGGTTTATCTCAATCGGTCGACAGATTTTACGAGATCTTCATCCTTTTGGATGGCTTTGTTCGCCAGCACTAAAAAAACGATAGCAATAATCGGTAGAAACATCCCAATACCCTTCTCAGAAACCGTAACGGCTTCTCCAGATAAGTTTAGCGAACGATATACAAATAAGCCTAATAAAATTAAATTTAATATGATGTTCAATCTGCCTATGACAAATTGATGTTGTCTTTTTTTATAAAACAGGATGCTCAATAAGGATAGCGATGTACTCAAGCCAAACAAGATTGAGTATAATTGGCTACTCATAAAGAAATCTGCTTTGGTGTCACTCAATGTCCATAGTGGAAATACGAACGGCAAAACGCCAGTAACCACGAAAGCCAAGATAAGATAAACCGTTTGAATTCTTTGAATCATTTCTGTTTTATTGTGCCACAAAAATATATTTTCTTTTTAATAAATACTATTGTATGATAAGTTTTTATTCGTATTATTGCATAACCAATTCGTAAGTACTTCATTTTACGACCCGTTCACAGTATAAAATTACCCTTCACATTTTATAGTAAATTCCAAATCAACTAAAATTCAAAGAACATTCATGTTTGATATTTCTGTATTAAAAGAAATGAAGCTTACTGAGCTTCAAGATATCGCTAAATTAGCAAAAACCATCAAATTTAACGGCATTAAAAAAGAAACTCTGATCGACTTGATCCTCAAGCATCAATCTGTTGGTGAAGTAGTTGAAAAACCAGCTGCCGCGCAAATCGTTGGTGACGGCAAATCAAAAAGGCAGCGAATAGCACCCGATAAAAAGCCGGCCATTATTAAAGGAGCGACGCTTTTTTCAGTACCTGAAGAAACGGTTACTACCAACGAAACTGCAATAGCTGCAAATAGTACAATAGAACAAGCGGCAGAAAAAACAGCAGATAAAATAATAGAGAATAACAGTCCAAAAGTAATCAAGTTTAAAAAGTCAGATTACGAAAAAAAAATAGCCAAAAAGGCACAGAAAGCATCACCACCGGAAGCTTCTGAAATCACTGAGAGTGAAACGGCAGAAGTTAATGGTGAAAACCAGGTTTCTGTTCCGGAGAAAAAAATCAATCCAAACCAACTGCACAAGCAGAATCAAAACCAAAACGGACCCGATGCACAATCGAACAGAGTGCAGCCAAGCCAAAACCAAAATGGCAATCAAAATCAAAACCAAAATGGGAATGGCAACCAAAACCAGAATGGCAATCAAAATGGTAACGGCAACAACGGCAACCAAAACCCAAATTTTAAATCCAAGAAGAACAACAATTTCCGCGATGCTGATTTCGAATTTGACGGCATCATAGAAAGTGAAGGCGTTTTAGAAATGATGCCTGATGGGTATGGTTTTTTGCGCTCGTCGGATTACAATTATTTGGCGTCGCCTGATGATATTTATCTGTCGACTTCCCAAATCCGTTTGTTCGGTCTGAAAACCGGAGATACTGTTAAAGGCGTGGTACGTCCACCGAAAGAAGGCGAGAAGTTTTTCCCATTGGTACGCGTTTTAAAAATCAACGGGCATGATCCGCAAGTGGTTCGGGACCGCGTATCTTTCGAGCATTTGACACCCGTATTCCCTACAGAAAAATTCAGATTGGCAGAAAAAGGCAGTTCCATTTCCACGAGAATCATCGATTTGTTTTCACCCATCGGAAAAGGACAGCGTGGCATGATCGTCGCGCAGCCGAAAACCGGTAAAACGATGTTGCTCAAAGACATAGCCAATGCGATTGCCGCAAATCATCCTGAAGTTTATTTGTTGGTTTTATTGATTGACGAGCGTCCTGAAGAAGTTACCGACATGCAACGATCTGTTCGCGGTGAAGTGATTGCTTCGACGTTCGACAGAGAACCACAAGAGCATGTTAAAATTGCAAATATTGTTTTAGAAAAAGCGAAGCGTTTGGTTGAATGTGGTCATGATGTCGTGATCTTACTCGATTCGATTACACGTTTGGCAAGAGCTTATAATACGGTTCAGCCTGCGTCAGGAAAAGTATTAAGCGGTGGAGTAGATGCCAATGCATTGCAGAAACCAAAACGTTTTTTCGGTGCGGCAAGAAATGTTGAAAACGGCGGCTCATTGAGTATCATCGCTACAGCATTGACTGAAACCGGTTCGAAAATGGATGAGGTTATTTTCGAGGAATTTAAAGGAACGGGTAACATGGAATTGCAGTTGGATCGTAAGATTGCGAACAAACGTATTTTCCCTGCAATTGATTTAACATCATCGAGCACGCGAAGAGACGATTTGTTGCTCGAAGCATCAACGTTGCAGCGTATGTGGATCATGCGTAAATACCTATCGGATATGAATCCGGTGGAAGCGATGGATTTTATCAACGATCGTTTCAAGAAAACGAGAAATAATGAAGAGTTTTTGATTTCGATGAACGATTAATCAATTCGATTTTAAAATATTTTAGCCACGAATTCACAGATTAATATTGGTGAATTCGTGGCTAAGTTTTTTTAAAGCAATAGTAAACTAATCTAATTCACTACAATTTTTTTGGTTGCCGTTTGGTTGTTTGCACTCAATTTCACAAAGTAAAAACCTTTCGGTAAATTTTCTAATGTATAGGAATGGTTTACTGCGACTGGGTGTATTATTTTTTGCACCAATTGTCCATTGAGGTTGATCAGCTCAATCGCATCAATTGTGGTATTGCTGGTGATATTGATGTGATTGTCCGTTGTTGGATTTGGCGCAATATTGATCGTACTTAATAAATCGAAAATTGTGTTACTCAGCAATATGCCCGGCCAGCGGTTTCCAGCTGGCGTGCCGCTCCAAATGACTGTTGCTAAATAAGGATTGTCGATAAAAGGATTGCGGTTTCCTTGACCGTAGTTGTTTGCGTTATTTCCCAAATAGGTATTTCGTCGGTCTTCCAATTCAGATACGGGATCTTCCGCATTCCAGTCGAGTAGTACATCAATCATGTTGCCGTCTATACTATTGACCGTTCCCACGGAAACATTCGTTGGAAGGCATTGCTCGCCATAGCGCAGATACATATACATCATCATCCTGGCGATATCGCCTTTCCACTCGTCACCTGGATACCAATAAGAATCTACAAAACCTGAATTTCCAGAACCAGACGCAAATTTTCT
>JANPJB010000039.1:0-19239 GCA_031425295.1 Flavobacterium sp.
TCAATTGGCTTACCAAAGTACAACGGACAGTAAATTGAATTTATCTTGGGGTTTCCAGTTCTATTCTCCGGATTCAAAACACTATTGGGATATTAAAATTGATGCTGTAAATGGTAGAATCTTAGACAAAAAAGATTTGACGATCAGTTGTAATTTTGGAGATAGAGCACACAGAAACCACAATCACAAAAATGATTTCAGTTTTGAAAAAAATGCTTTCAACCCAGCTAGTAGCTCTATGTTAGCAGTTACACCGGGTACCTACAGAGTTATTCCTTATAATTTTGAAAGCCCAAATCATTCTCCTTTTGAATTAATCACAACGCCCGGAAACGCATTAGCGTCTCCAAACGGATGGCATGATGTGAATACAACTATAGGCGGAACGAATGCCGCTTTGAGATTTACTTTCTCAAGAGGTAACAATGTTTTAGCACAAGAGGACGCCACAGGAGACAATGGAACTGGTATTAGAGCTGATGGTGGCGCTTCATTGTTATTCGATTTCCCTTATGTAAATGGTGTGTCCCAAACCCAACAACCTACATCTTATACTCCTGCTTCTACTACCAACTTGTTTTACATGACCAATATCATGCATGACATTTGGTACCAGTACGGATTCGACGAAGCCAATGGGAATTTTCAACAAGCTAACTTAGGTAGAGGAGGAGTAAACAGTGCAACGGGAGATTATGTACTGGCAGATTCACAAGATGGATATTCTCAAACGGTACCAACTAATGACAACGCTAATTTTACTCCAACCAACGATGGCGTAAGACCTAGAATCCAAATGTTTATGTGGACACAAGGTGCGCCTCCGACGGATTACATTCAAATTAATTCGCCATCAACTATTGCGGGTCCAATGGCTGCAACAACGAACGTTTTTGAAGGAACTGATAGAATTCCAGTGCCTGCGGCTCCAAATGGAATCACTTCTGATTTGGCTTTATTCCAAAACGATCCTTTAGTTCCTGGAAATAATACAAATTCTGCATGTAATCCTGCAACGAATGCTTTCGATATCTCCGGAAAAATAGTACTTATCAAACGTGGTGGATGTTTCTTTAGCAATAAAGTAAAAGCCGCACAAGATGCTGGAGCAACGGCAGTAATCGTTGCCGATACGGTACCAAATAATCCGGTAAGATTATCAATGAGTTCAACAGGTTTGCTAGGCATCACCATTCCTGCTGTTTTCATTTCTAAAGAAAAAGGCGATATCCTATTAGGAGAATTGGCAAACGGACCCGTAAACTTAAAATTAGAAGTACCAAGTAATTTGTATTTATATGCTGATGGTTCTTTTGATAATCTTATCATCGGACACGAATACGGACATGGAATTTCCAACCGTTTAGTAGGTGGTGGTCTAGCAAACTGTATGACCAACTTTGACCAAATGGGAGAAGGCTGGTCTGATTTCTTTGGTCTGATTAATCAAATAAAAGTAGGTGATAACGGTGCAACACCAAGAGAGGTTGGAACTTATGTTATTAATCAACCTGTAGACGGATTTGGTTTTAGAGATTTCCCATATTCTACAGACCTGACGGTTAATCCTAGGACTTTTGCAGATTCTAATTTACCGATTCCTGCGGATTTAACCGATACTTCATACAGATATAAAATTGGTGAATTTTGGGCTTCTTGTTTATGGGATCTTACTTGGGCCTATATTGACAAATATGGTTTTGACCCAGATATTTACAACGGAACTGGTGGTAATAATAAAGTAATGCGTTTGGTGGCCGATGCGCTAAAATTAGAAAATTGTAATCAAACGAACATTGTAACCGGTAGAGACAATTTATTGGCTGCAGAACAAGCTACTTCAGGTGGTGTTGATAATTGTATGATCAAAGAAGTTTTCTTAAGAAGAGGCGTTGGTTTGAATGCATCTGCGGGAAGTGTTCAAGATTGTAACGACCAAGTGGAAGATTTCACACCGTTTCCTGCCGGACCAAACTGTGTATTGGCAGTAGATTTCTTCAACAATGAAGATATGGTTCGCGTCTATCCAAACCCAACCAATGGTTCAATCAATTTGCGTATCAACCAATTCACCGGAAAAATCAACATTCAAATGGTTGACATCAACGGTAGAACGGTTTACAATCAAACCGATGATAATTTCAATATCGAAAAAACAATCAATATCAACAGCTTACAATCTGGAGTTTATATCTTAAAGCTTTCAGGCGATAGTTTAAATTATACTCAAAAAATAATTAAGAACTAGAAATACTGTTGCGTCAGTTATTAAAAATCCAAATCGAAAGGTTTGGATTTTTTTTATCGTAAATCCACCTGTTGTATACCTCGATTTTTAAAATTTAAATTGAAAAATACCATATGTTTGTAGAATATAACTAAAGCTATGAAAAAAATTATCTACTTAGTAATGCTGGTCTTTTCGGTAACCGGCTTCGCCCAAACCAACAGGCAAATCATAAAAACGTATCTTGAAGAAAACCGAACCCAGTTAAAATTGACTGCAGCGGATATTTCCGATTGGATCATTGAAACGGAAGTTCTAGGCTCCGGAACAAAAATAACAAGTTGTCATATTGTGCAACGATATCAGGGCATTGAGATTTTTAATGCGCAATCGAATGCCTCTTTAAAAGATGGAAAAGTATTGCGTTTTGACAATAGATTTGTAACCGACATTTCTAGAAAGACCAATGCGACAACACCATCGTTGACGGTCATTGACGCCATTTCAAAAGCGTATTTGTTATTGTCGATTCCGAATTCAAGTGCTTTTGCCATTTCGGAAACAATCGATAAAAACACCTTCAAACTGACTGATGGATTGCAGGAAGATCTCATCAGCGCAAAATTGGTATACCAAATTCATGAACTAAATACATTAAAATTATCATGGGCTTTCCAATTCTATTCTCCTGATGGAAAACACTTATGGGATTTACGAATTGATGCTTTAAATGGAACCATTTTAGAAAAAAATGACTTGAACCTGAATTGCAGTTTTGGTGAAGTCAACCACAAAAACCTTGATTACACGAAATCATTCAGTTTCACAAAAGCAGCTTTTGAAAACAAAACTACATCACCGATACAAGTAAATGCTTCCGGATCTTATCGTGTAATACCTTACAACTACGAAAGCCCTAATCATTCTCCTTTTGAATTAATTACCACTGGCGGCAATACACTAGCTTCTCCGAATGGATGGCATGACGTAAACACAGCAATTGGAGGAACAAATAATGCTCTAAAATTTACTTTTTCGAGAGGAAATAACGTACTGGCTCAAGAAGATGCCAACGGTGACAATGGCAACGGAATCAGAGCCGACGGCACTGCAGCATTAAATTTCGATTTCTCTTATGGAGGGCAATCCTTACAACCAACAGCTTATACTTCCGCTGCTACGACGAATTTGTTTTATATGATCAATACGATACACGATATCTGGTATCAATACGGGTTTAATGAAGCGGGTGGGAATTTCCAGCAAAATAATTATGGACGTGGCGGCGCGACAACAGCTACTGGAGATTACGTTTTTGCGGATGCACAAGACGGTTATTCTCAGGCTGTTGCTACACTAAACAATGCCAACTTCTCGACACCAAATGATGGAAGTCGACCACGTGTTCAAATGTTTTTATGGGATGCAGGAGCACCACCTACTGATTTCATTACCGTTAATGCGCCTGCTAATATTGCTGGAGCAAAAGTGGCCACTACAAATGTGTTTGAAGGAACAGATCGCGTACCGGTTCCTGCCGCACCAAACGGCATCACTTCCGATCTTGCATTATATGCCAGCACACCTCTTGCTCCGTTGCAAAACCCTAATAGTGCTTGCGGACCGGCAACAAATCCGTTTGATATTGCAGGGAAAATCACTTTAATTAGAAGAGGTGGTTGTTTTTTCTCCAATAAAGTCAAAGCCGCACAAGATGCCGGTGCCACCGCTGTGATCGTCATGGATTCTATCCCCAATAATCCGACGCGACTTTCAATGAGTTCTACCGGTATATTGGGAATTACGATTCCAGCGGTATTCATCACAAAAGAACTTGGGGATGAATTGATGGCTGAAATGGCAAACGGACCGGTCAATGTAAAATTGGAAGCACCTTCGGGCTTATACCTTTTCGCAGACGGTGATTTTGATAATGGTATCATTGGGCATGAAGTCGGTCACGGTATTTCAAACCGATTGATTGGTGGTCCAGCGAATTCATCCTGTATGACCAACGGCGAGCAAATGGGCGAAGGCTGGTCTGATTGGTTCGGATTGATATTGCAGATAAGACCAGGAGATACTGGGGCTGAAGCGAGAGGCGTAGGAACCTATGCCATCAATGAGCCTATTACTGGCGGCGGCATTCGTGCTTTTCCGTACTCGACTGATTTTGGTATCAACCCATTAACGCTTGCAGATTCTAATGATGCAGAATCTCATAATAGAGGGGAAACTTGGACAGCTGTGCTGTGGGATTTAACTTGGGCTTATATTAATAAATATGGTTTCGATCCCGATATCTACAACGGAACAGGCGGGAATAACAGAGTGATGCGTTTGGTTATCGATGCACTGAAATTGCAAACGTGTAATACTGCTTCGTTTATTAGCGCAAGAGATAATATTTTTGCAGCCGATCAAGCTACAACTGGCGGATTGGATTATTGCATGATTACAAAAGTTTTTGAAAGAAGAGGAATGGGCTTAAATGCTTCTTCGGGAGACGTAAATAGCGGTACTGATCAAGTCGAGGATTTTACGCCATTTCTATCCGCAGCAGATTGTTTGTTGGCGGTTGATTATTTCAGCAATGAAGATATGATTCGTGTCTATCCAAATCCAACGAATGGCATGCTGAATATCCGCATCAATCAGTATTCAGGAAATCTTTCAATTCAGATTATTGACATCAACGGAAGACAAGTATACAATCAAACGGATCAGAACTTCAATATTGAGAAATCGATCAATTTGAGTGCCTTGCAAAAAGGAATGTATGTTTTAAAATTGACCAATTCCAACATCAATTATACCGAGAAAATTATCATCAAGTAAATTGGATTTCAATAAAAAGCCTGTAGTTAATACAGGCTTTTTTTTATGCTTTTTTGTTAAATAAGTGCACTAAAGTTTCAACGTCGATTCCACAAAGTTTTTGTAACTCGGCGATTGTTCCATGTTCGATAAACTGATCTGGAATGCCTAATGTTTTAATGGGAATTACATAGTCATGTGTTTTGCTGAATTCGACGATGGCAGTACCAAAGCCTCCTGTAACGACGCCATCTTCCAAAGTGATTATCGATTCGAAAGTGTGAAAAATATGGTGCAATAATTTCTCGTCCAAAGGTTTTACGAACGCAAAATCATAATGGGCAATCGCAGTTGTTTCCCCTAATACTGATAAAGCCTCAATCACATTCTTGCCAATGGCACCATTGCTGATTACGGCGGTTTTCGTTCCTTGCTTTAAGCAGATTCCCATACCGATTTCAATTTTTTGAAAAGGCTTCTGCCAATCAACATTGACCCCGCGCCCGCGTGGATATCGAATCGCAATAGGATGTTCTAATCCCAATTGGGCGGTATATAAAATGTTCCGCAGCGCGATTTCGTTTAACGGCGCGTAAACAATTATATTTGGAATGCAGCGTAAATAAGCAATGTCGAAAACACCGTGATGCGTAGCGCCATCTTCACCAACCAAACCAGCCCGATCCAAACAAAAAATCACAGGTAAATCTTGTAAGGCTACATCGTGAATCACTTGATCATACGCCCTTTGAAGAAATGTAGAATAGATGTTGCAAAAAACGACCATGCCTTGTGTAGCCATTCCAGCGGATAAAGTTACGGCATGTTGTTCGGCGATTCCGACATCGAGCGCCCGGGTTGGAAATGCATCCATCATATATTTTAAAGAACTTCCGGTAGGCATTGCGGGTGTAATGCCAACAATTTTTTCGTTTGCTCGTGCTAATTCAACGATTGTATGTCCAAATACGTCTTGGTATTTCGGCGGTAAATGTTCTTCCGATTTGAAATGGATTTCGCCCGTCATTTTGTCGAATTTTCCCGGCGCGTGGTATTGCACCTGATTGTCTTCAGCCTGTTGCAAGCCTTTGCCTTTCGTGGTTAGCAGGTGTAGGAATTTCGGACCTTTAGTTTTTTGCAATCGCCTAAGTTCTTTGATGACAGCAAAAAGATCATGACCGTCGATCGGACCCGAATAATCAAAATTCAATGATTTGATCATGTTGTTATGCTTCGGATTTTTACCTTCTTTGACCGCCGTGAAATAATTTTTTAAGGCACCGACGCTTGGGTCGATTCCAATGGCATTGTCATTTAGGATGACTAATAAATTCGCATCGGTAACGCCGGCATGATTTAATCCTTCGAACGCCATCCCGGAAGCGATTGAAGCGTCGCCGACCACTGCAATGTGCTGTTTTTCGAAATCGCCCGTTAGATGCGACGCTAAAGCCATTCCGAGCGCGGCAGATATTGCCGTTGATGAATGTCCGACGCCAAAAGTATCGTAGGCACTTTCGCTGCGTTTAGGGAAACCCGAAATGCCACCGAGTTGACGGTTCGTATCGAATTTCTCTCTCCGTCCGGTCAGAATTTTATGTCCGTACGCTTGATGCCCTACATCCCAAACGAGTAAATCTTCGGGCGTATTGAAGACATAATGCAGCGCAATGGTGAGTTCGACAACACCGAGGCTGGCACCGAGATGCCCTTCTTTTACAGAAACGATATCGATAATGAAGTCGCGCAGTTCTTGGGCGAGTTGTGGAAGTTGCTCTTCGCTGAGTCGACGCAAGTCGATAGGGTTTTGAATCTGTGACAGTAAATTTTCCGGCATAAAGCAAAGGTAACAAATTGAATTCCTACTTTTGCCCCATGGAAAACATTTTCACCGACGCATATTTCATGAAGAAAGCTTTGCAGGAAGCCGAAGTCGCTTTTGAGAAAGGCGAGATTCCTGTCGGTGCTATTATCGTAATCGACAATAAAGTGATTGCGCGTTCGCACAACCTCACGGAGATGCTGCATGATGTTACAGCACATGCGGAAATGCAGTCGATTACGGCGGCTGCTAATTTTTTGGGTGGAAAGTATTTGAAGGATTGCACTTTATATGTAACCGTGGAGCCTTGTCAAATGTGTGCGGGCGCGTTGTATTGGAGTCAGATTTCTAAAATTGTGTATGGCGCGACCGATGTGCAGCGTGGCTTTGTCGCGATGGGAACGAAATTACATCCGAAGACGGTTGTGGTGTCTGGTGTTTTGGGTGATGAAGCGGCCGATTTGATGGTGCGGTTTTTTGCGGAAAGAAGAAAATAGTTTTGCTACCAAGACACTACGGCGCAAAGTTTGAAAGTGAATTGGAAGGCGGATAACACCGATTGTCACAGATTTTAATTTGGACTCAAATGCCCTAGCCCGGATAATTTGACCCGAGCACAGCGAACTGGCGCAGCATATTAAGAGGAGGAAGCCCAGTGGGCTTCAGGTATTTTTAAATGTTCTAGTGAAGAAGTATTTTGATTTTTACTTAAAAGCATAGCCCGGATAGTAGTGGAAATCCTTTTGTGCCGTGGTTCGGCGCAAAAGATTGTAACGGATAACCGGATCAGCTCCTAAAAAAAGACATAAAAAAACCGCCTTTCGTGAGATTGGCGGTTTTGTTTTTAATCTAAAATATCTTTTCCCGTTTTGTCGTAGAAATGATATTCTAAGAACGTGTAAGCGTCACGCGGTATGATTTTCACCCATTTCTTATGTTCCAAATACCATTTGAAACGTAAGGATGGAAAACCTTTACTGAGGTATGCAGCCACAAATGGATGTACGTTGAGCACAACTTCTTTGTGGGTTTTTAGTATTCTTTCAAGGTCGAAATTGATCTTGTCAATGATTTGAATTGGCGCTTCGATTTCGCCGTTTTCATTGTTCGGATCTTCTTCCCTGGTTTTGATGTTGACTTCAGGTCTTACCCTTTGTCTGGTAATCTGCACCAATCCGAATTTACTCGGTGGTAAGATCTTATGCTTGGCTTTATCATCGCTCATTTCTTCCCTTAGGAAGTCGAACAACACTTTGCGATTGTCGGGATTCTGCATATCGATAAAATCGACTACAATGATGCCGCCCATATCACGCAGACGCAATTGTCTGGCGATTTCAGCTGCAGCGATCATGTTGACTTCCATAGCGGTATCTTCTTGGTTGGTGGCCTTATTAGAACGGTTTCCGCTGTTGACGTCGATGACGTGTAAGGCTTCTGTGTGTTCTATGATCAGGTAAGCACCTTTACTCATCGATACTGTTTTCCCGAAGGAAGTCTTGATTTGTCTCTCTATGTTGTATTTCTCGAAAATGGGCGTGTCTTTAGATTGATAAAATTTCACTATTGAGTGTTTTGAAGGGGCAATCTCTTGCACATAATCCTTCGTTTCGTTGTACAACTCTTCATCATCGATATGAATGCCACTAAAGGTATCATTAAATACGTCTCTTAATATTGAAGAAGCTCTGTTGAGCTCTCCCAATACTTTGGACGGATGATGAGCGGTTGGTAATTTTTTACACATGGCAGTCCATCTGCTGAGCAGGTTCTGCATGTCTTTTTCTATTTCGGCTGTTTTTTTGCCTTCGGCTACTGTGCGAACAATAACGCCGAACCCTTTTGGTCTGATGGTTTGTATAAGTTTTTTGAGTCGGTCCTTTTCGCCTTTTTCCTCTATTTTCTGAGAAACGGAAACGCGATCTGAGAACGGCACGAGCACGATAAACCGGCCTGCGAGTGACAGCTCTGAGCTGATTCTTGGACCTTTGGTTGATATCGGTTCTTTGACGACTTGTACTAAAACGGATTGATTGGAATTGAGCACATCGGCTATGGTTCCGTCTTTATCAATCTCTTTTTCAAACTGAAAGTTTTTTAGGGAGAAATCTTTTATTTTACCTGCGCTTACAAGTTTTATGAATTTCAGTTGGGAAGCAAGGTTTGGTCCTAAGTCGTGGTAATGCAAAAAGGCGTCTTTTTCGAAGCCTACGTTTACAAAAGCAGCATTAAGTCCGGCAACCGGCTTTCTGATTTTGGCAATGAATATATCGCCGACCTGAAAGTTGCTTGCTTCTTGTTCCTTGTGCAATTCAATTAGTTTTCCATCTTTTAATAAGGCAAAATCTACGGCTTCAGAACTAGATCGGATGATTAATTCTTTATTCACACGTTAAATTTTTATCCGTGAATGGGTTGTCGGTTGTGGGTTGTTGGTTGTCGGAAAAATCCATCAACGAGCAACGATCAACCATCAACTTCTCAAGGATGGATTAAACAATAATTTAAACAGGTTTTTATACCCGGTGAAGATCAGTTGGCAGTGTTCAGATTTTAGTGTGCAGTGAATACGCACTAAATTACTGATGACTGAATACTTAACCTTCGATTTCAATGAACGTTTAAAAAGAAAAAAGTAGTGGTGAGACTACTTTTTCTTCTTGTGACGGTTTGCTCTCGCACGTTTTTTTCTTTTGTGCGTCGCTACCTTATGTCTTTTTCTTTTTTTACCACTTGGCATAGTTGGTGATTTTGTGATTAATAAATATTTTTATTTTGCTTCGTTATTCGTTTTTACGCCTTCAACAAATACTTTTGCAGGTTTAAATGCAGGAATGTTGTGAGCAGGAATTTTGATAGTCGTGTTTTTAGAGATATTTCTACCTGTTTTTTCAGCTCTTGTTTTGATGATGAAACTACCAAAACCTCTTAAATAAACATTATCTCCTGTTTCTAGTGAAGTCTTCACTTCTTCCATAAAAGATTCTACAGTGGCTTGAACATCTCCTTTTTCAAGACCTAACTTTTCTGAAATTTTTGCTACGATATCTGCTTTCGTCATTTTCTTTCTTGTTTAATAAATTTTTGATTTTTTTGAGGTTGCAAATATATGCATTTAAAAAACAATTAATCAACCTATTTGGCTAAAATTTAATTACATAATCTTTTACTTTTGCTAACCAAAAATTAATGATGGATTTTGCTAACTTGTTAACCCAATGGTATCTAAAAAATAAGCGCGATTTACCATGGCGCCATACCCAAAATCCGTACTTTATTTGGCTGTCGGAAATCATGCTACAACAGACGCGTGTGGCACAAGGAATGCCTTATTTTTTCTCATTCACGAATGCTTTTCCGACCGTTTTCGATCTTGCGAATGCGTCGGAGGAGCAGGTTTTAAAATTATGGCAAGGGTTGGGATATTATTCGCGCGCGCGAAACCTGCATAAGACCGCACAACATGTCGCTTTTGAATTAGACGGTAAATTCCCCGATAATTACGCAGCTTTACTACAATTGAAAGGTATTGGTGATTATACCGCAGCGGCAATCGCTTCGTTTTCTTTCGGTGAAAATGTCCCTGTGGTCGATGGCAATGTATTCCGTGTCTTATCACGATATTTCGATATTGAAACCGACATTCTTTCGAGTGGCGCTAAAAGGGAGTTTTCCGCACTTGCCTACGAATTAATGCCCAAAGACCAACCGGCTTTGTTTAACCAAGCCATTATGGAGTTTGGAGCGTTGCAATGCGTGCCTAAAAATCCGAATTGTGAAGTTTGTCCATTAAATAATAGCTGCTTGGCTTTACAAAAAAACAAGGTCGACCAGCTGCCTGTCAAATCAAAAAAGGCAAAAGTCAAAAACCGCTATTTCAATTACATCATCTTTTTGGATGAAGCGCAAAACACGATTATTCAAAAACGTTCAGATAAAGGAATCTGGCACAACCTTTACGAATTTCCATTAATCGAAACGACCGGTGAAATCGATTCTGATGAGTTTGTGGAACGATTAAAAAACCAGCCCTTTGTCGATAACCCCATTATTTCGATTGCAGAAACCACTTTCGAAAGTCGCATTCATAAACTCACACATCAGCAGTTGTATATCAAGTTTTGGAAGGTTACGGTTTCAGGCAAGCTAACGGCAGCCATTGATTATGCGACTTTACTATCATTTCCATTTCCGATTGTCATTTTTAATTTTATAGAAAAGGATTGGAAATAGTTTTTAAAAATTCCTTACATTTGGATAAATTACAATATCCCAAAAAATGAGCGGTACCCTAAACAAAGTTATGTTGATTGGTCACTTAGGTGAAGATGTGAAAATGCATTATTTCGATGGCGGAAACTGCATCGGAAGATTCCCGTTAGCAACCAACGAAACCTACATTAACAAATCTACGAACGAGAAAATAACCTCTACAGAATGGCACAATTTGGTGGTTCGCAACAAAGCTGCTGAAATCTGTGAAAAATATTTAACCAAAGGCGATAAAATATACGTTGAAGGCAGAATCAAATCGCGTCAATGGCAGACCGAAGACGGCGTAACCAAATACACCACCGAGATTCAAGTGACGGAATTTACTTTCCTTACCGTTAAAAAAGAAATTGAATCCACCCGCGGCACCGCAACGCCGAATTATGATGCAAACCAACATCCGATGCCTGAGAACGATATGCCGTTCTAATTGTATAACCAATAACTTTTAATTTGGACCCAGAGCCCGGTTTCAGTTTGTTCTCAACGATCGATTCCAATTTACTGTTTGGTTTCATCAGCATATTCATATTGCTTTTTTGCTCTGCGTTGGTTTCTGGTGCCGAAGTTGCGTATTTTTCACTAACGCCAAAGGATCTTGACGACTGCGCTCAGGAAAATCCAGATAAGGCGCAAATCATTTCGTCACTTTTAGCAAAACCTAAGAAACTGCTCGCTACTTTATTGGTCGCGATTAATTTCATCAACATCGCGATTGTCATCCTATTTTCGGTCATCGGGAAAAATTTATTTGAGTCGATCGCCTCGCCTTTACTGAAGTTTATCGTAGAAGTAATTTTGGTCACGTTTCTCATTTTACTATTTGGCGAAGTTTTACCTAAAGTCTATGCAAACCGCAACAATGTCAAGTTCGCTAAGTTTTTCGCCCATCCATTATCGATTTTAGATAAAGTACTTTCTCCTATTAGTATGCCAATGCGGGCATTGACGATCTACTTACATGACAAACTCGGTAAGCAAAAAGGTAATTTTTCGGTAGACCAACTTTCGAAAGCACTCGAATTGACTTCCTCTGAAGACACTTCCCAAGAAGAACAGAAAATACTAGAAGGCATCGTGTCGTTTGGCAATACCGATACGAAGCAGGTTATGAGTCCACGGATTGATATTTTTGGACTCGAAATCACCGAGCCATTTGATGTGATTATTCCTAAGATTTCTGAAAAAGGCTATTCGCGAATTCCCGTATATCGTGATAATATCGATCATGTCGAAGGCGTTTTGTTTGTGAAAGATTTGATTCAGCACATCAACAAAAAAGAATTCGATTGGAACACTTTGATCCGCGAACCTTTTTTCGTTCCTGAAAATAAGAAACTCGACAACCTGCTGAAGGATTTTCAAAGCATGAAAAGTCATTTGGCGATTGTTGTTGATGAATATGGCGGCACTTCAGGGCTGGTTTCTTTAGAAGATGTAATCGAAGAAATTGTAGGCGACATCAGCGATGAATTTGATGATGAGAACATCAATTACGCTCAAATTGACGATAAGAATTTCCTTTTTGAAGGCAAAATCAATATGAAAGATTTCTACAGAATCATCGACGCAGACGAAAATACCTTTGAAGAAAGCAAAGGCGAAGCGGAAACCTTAGCCGGATTTCTGCTTGAAGTATTGGGGAATTTTCCAAAAAAGGCACAGAAAATATATTTCGACAAATACCGTTTTACGATTGAATCGGTCGACAAAAAACGAATCAAACAAATCAAAGTCACGCTTGAATAATATTATGTTTCTAAAACCAACACCTGTCATTTTAATGTTGACAACACTTTTTTCAATCTACAGTTGTAAAAAAGAAGTGTTGCCCAAACCCTCAAGCCAGTTGCGTTTAGAGTATCCCATCGCAGAATATGCCCACTTTGAAAACAGTTGTCCTTTTGCTTTTGATATGAATTCCGATGCTGTGATTAAAGAAAAATCGAGTTGCAACTTCACCATTGATTACCCCAAAATGAAAGCGACGATTTACTTGAGCTACAAACCGGTCAGCAACAACCTCAATGTGCTATTGCGCGACGCTCAGAAATTAACCTATGAGCACGTGATTAAAGCTGATGACATTTTAGAGCAACCGTTCATCAATTCTGAAAATAAAGTCTATGGTATGTTCTATCGGGTTAATGGGAATGCTGCAACGAATGCACAGTTTTATGTGACCGATAGCGTGAAGCATTTTATCGATTGTTCGGTTTATTTTTATGCGAAACCCAATTTTGATTCCGTAATGCCCGCGGCAAGTTATGTTAAAGATGACATGCAGCGGCTTATGGAAAGTTTGCGCTGGAAGTGATTAGGGACACAAACAAAAAGTAAGAGCCAAAAATCAAGATGATAAGTCTCGGTTTTTGGCTCTTATTACTAAAATGATCGTGTTATTTGGATGCAATCATATTTGATACTTTGTAAGTCTTCCCATCAGCAGTTGCTTCAACAATTTTCGTAATGGTTTCAGGTGTTTGAAGTGAACTGTCGAACGAAATGGTAGCTAGTTTTTTATCGAAATCAACCGCCACATTTTGAACGCCATCGGTTTCCGACAACTCTTTTTCGATGGTTTTTGCACAACCTATGGCGCAAGTCATTCCCGTTATGTTGAAAGAAGCAGTCTCGACTTTTTCAGGGTTAATTGTGTGTTTGGCAGTCGCTTTGTTTTCAGTTGGTGCACTTGCTGTTTGTTTGCAGCCTGTAAATAAGAGTCCGGTAATGGATGCCGCGAAAAGTAACTTTGAAATGCTCATGATGGAGATCTTTAATAATAAATGGGACAATCTATGACGTTTATTCGAGACAAAAATAACCAAAAAAAGGCGTGGTATTTCTTAAAATTATTACAAACTTTGACTTCTTAATTAAGGATTATGATGGCAAAACAGTTAAAATGGATTTTACTGGCAGTACTCGCATTGATTTGGGGAAGTTCCTTTATTTTGATAAAAAAAGGACTGGTAGGATTGAATCCGTTTCAATTGGGTTCGCTGCGCATTATTTTCGCAACCTTGTTTTTATTGCTTATTGGTTTTAAAAGTTTAGCCAAAATACCGCTGCACCAATGGAAATTTATTGCGTTAACGGCTTTGTTTGGAACCTTTATCCCAGCCTATTTTTTTGCACTAGCAGAAACCAATATCGATAGTTCGATTACTTCGGTCTTGAATTCGTTAGTGCCTTTAAACGCCCTGATTCTTGGCTTTCTGATTTTTAAACTTGAGTACAAGCGCGCTCAGATCATTGGTGTGGTTATCGGTTTTTTAGGAACCACATTGCTTATTTTGAATGGTGCGCTGCATCATCCGAGCCAGAATTATTTGTATGCTGGTTTTGCAATCGCGGGAGCTGTTTGCTATGCAATCAACGTGAACTTGATTAAGAAATACCTTTCCGATTTGAGTCCGTTAAGCATTACGACGGGAAACTTTCTAATAATGTCAACACCAGCCGGAATCATTTTATACTTTTCGGGTTTCTTTGAAATCGTACATCTTGGCAAAGTGCAGCATTCGGCCCTTTTCATTTTGATTTTAGGCGTCGTCGGAACCGGTGTTGCCAATATTCTTTTCTACAAACTGATCCAGATGTCTTCGCCTGTTTTTGCCACGACAGTTACTTATCTGATTCCGATTGTGGCTTTCTTTTGGGGTGTTCTCGATGGTGAAATGTTGACGTTTGTGCAATATATTGGAGCTGCGATTATTTTGTTTGGGGTTTACCTTTCGAGTAAGAAATAAAATAATAAGGCCGCCAGAAATGAACTCTTTAATTGCACTTGATTCCGTTTACTCAAAATTCGACGCAGCAAGATCTTGATTGATTTTCACATCTATTGTTGTGAGTAAAATTTCCATACCGATATTAATGTTCGTCAGGTAGGGGATTTTGACACCTTCAACTTCCCTATAATCGCTAAAGGTTGTCGTTAATGACGCTGATTGTCCAGCAATATCCATCGATTTGGTTTCGGCAACTTTCAATCCTGATTTAACATCAAAATAATACTTCGAAGTGCCGTCTTTTAATACATAAGCATCGGAATTGTTATAATTTTCAATGCCTTCGAAAACAATGCTTGACTGATCCAATAACGCCAACTCATCAAACGGCACGGCACTCGATCTCACTTTTTTGAGTTCATCGCCTGTAATTTCCTTTTTCTGTCCTTGTTGAATGAAGTAAGCCGTTTTGTCATTCACGACTTGTTTCATCATCGACATGCCCATGACTTTGATTTCACGCATCTGCTTGTGGCTTGAGGTTGCTTTTGAAGTCAATTCGACAGGAGCTCCTTGAATCGTTCCTATAGAAATTGTAACCAGTGACTTGACATTTCTCAAAGCTTTCTCACCGCCAATGGCTTTGATGTAATTGGTAAGCACTGATTTTGCAGTTACATCATTGGAGACGACACGCTTGTAGTTTGGTTTTTCCGTTGGCGTACCATATTTATCGAAATAGAAAATAGGAATTTTTAAGTTCTCTAGCGCCGGAAGAATATCTTCTCCCTTTCCAACGATTACTATACGCGCATACTCAGGATGAAAATATTTATTGGTTACACGCATCACATCCTCGGCAGTCACAGCATTGATATTCTGGATGTATTTTTCATAAAAATCTTCCGGTAATTCTTGCGTTTTGATGCGCAACGCATAACCTGCAACGGTTTGGGGTTTTTCGGTCTGCATGACGAACTGCCCGATGTAACTTGCTTTAACATTTTGCAACTCGATATCCGAAACTTTCTCCAAGCGTATTCGTTTGATTTCCTTCATGGTTTCAATGACGGCGCTGTCGGTTACGGCATTTCGAACTTGAGAATAAGCAATAAACCGCGTGATATATTTGCCCGCCGCTAAATTGGAACCGGCATCATACGTCCAAGCATGTTTTTCCCGCAAATTCGACATCAGATAACTGTTATAATCGCCACCTAAAATCTGGTTGGCAACAATTACAGGAAAATAATCCTTATCGGACATTTTTAGGTTTGTTAAATTCATCACCGAAATTTCAGATTGCACCGCGTTGGGCATGTCTACGAAAGCAATTTGCGTATACTGCACATCTTTTGGATCAGTATACGTCAGGTTTGGTGCAGAAGCTTTGAGCCATGGTTCGAATAGTGTGGTGATTTGGGTTTTAATATCATTGAAATTAACATCCCCGACGACAACTAAATACGCGTTTTCTGGAACGAAATAGGTGTTGTAATTTAAAATCACATCGTCTAAAGTGACATTGTTGAGGGTTGTTTCGGTCATAAATTCGCCGAAGGGATGATTTTTTCCGTAAGCCAAAACATTTTCAACGCGTCTCGAAACTGACGTCACACTTTTCTCGGTTGCCTTCAGACTTTCGATAAGTTTGGCTTTCTGTTTGTCTAATTCTGTTTGGGTGAAGTTCGTTTGCAGTGCGCCTTCCGCCATCAATTCTAAAATCCGTTTGGCGTATTTCGACAAGCCGCTCGCGTACGCGCCGCTGTTGCTGAAATTAATGCTTGCACCTAGAAAATCAATTTCTTCATTGAAAGCATCTTTCGATATTTTTTTGCTGCCGCTGCCAATGAGCAAACTCGTCAAATTCGAGACGCCTTTTTTGTTGCCTTCCGCATAAGGCGCATTGTCAATCGTCAAACTATACGATACACGCGGCAATTTATGATTTTCCACGACCATGACTTTTAAACCGTTGGTCAATTCGAAAGATTGTGGTTTTCCGATATTAACTGTCGGCGCCGGACCGGGATTTGGTTGTTGGTCGTTCTGGGCCTGTAACGCAAAACCTAAGAAGCAGCTTAATACAATGAGTACTTTATTTTTACTCATGCTTAGTGATTTGTTTTTTTGGTATTCGTGACCCGAGCCTGTAAGGCGAACTGATGTAATAATCTGCGATTTCATGAATTATTTTTTTGAGTCGTTCGCCGGAACATAGTCGAGCAACAATCTTTGGTTTGGATTTAAGTATTTTCTAGCCACGCTTCTAATTTCTTCGCGCGTAATCGAACGGTAAATCCCGATGTCGGTATTGATCAGATTTACGTCACCGTACAACAAATAGTAAGTCGCTAAATTCTCGGCGATGCCTTCAACATTCGCATTATTGTTTATAAAATCGTTCTCGATTGTGTTCTGCAGCTTTTGAAAATCCCTTTCGGAAATTAATTCCGTTTGCAGCCTCACGATTTCCTCGTCAATTTCTTTAAGGATGATTTCGGTACTGTTTTGTCCCAATGGAAGTCCGTAGAGCACATAGGCGCCGTAATCTTCCTGGCTCATCGAGAAAGCGCCGATCTGCAATGCTAATTTTTTATCGTCGACAATTTTTTTGTACAATCGTGAACTTTTGCCTTCACTTAATAGGGTTGAAATCAATTCTAAAATTCTTGCATCACGCGTTTTCATGGAAGGTGTGCGATAAGCGGCGACGATGCCTGGAATTTGAATGTTCGGGTCTTCAAAACGCGCTTTGAGGGTTTGGGTAATTGGTTGTTCTGTGATGTTGATTTGTTGAACAGCGTCACCTTTTTTAATCGGATCGAAATATTTTTTAATCCACTGTTTGACTTGAGCGGAATCAAAATTACCAGCTACAACAAGCACAGCGTTGTTCGGAACGTAGAACTTTTTGTTGAACGCTTGAAATTCTTCTAAGGTCGCGGCGTCAATATGTTCCATCGCGCCATCAATATCCCAACGGTAAGGATGCTTTACAAAAAGATGACTCTTGACTTCTTTGACGACGCTGCCATACGGCTGGTTATCTACTTTAAGTCGCTTTTCTTCTTTAACGACTTCTTTTTGGGTATCAACACCAATCTGATTGATTATCGGATGCAGCATTCTTTCGGCTTCCATCCAAAGCCCGAGTTCTAAATTATTGGACGGGAAAACTTCATAATAATAAGTGCGGTCTACAGAAGTGTTCGCGTTATTGATGCCGCCGTTGCCTGAAACGATTTTCATCCATTCGCCGCGTTTGATGTTTTTGGTGCCTTCAAACAAAAGGTGTTCGAAGAAATGTGCGAAACCGGTGCGATTCGGATTCTCATTTTTGGTTCCAACATGATACATGACGGAAGTGATGATGACTGGCGCGGAGGTGTCTTGATGCAGGATGACATGAAGCCCGTTGTCTAAAGTATATTCTTCGAAAGCAACTTTTTGAGCCGACGTATTGCAAACGAAGGCAAAAATGCATAAAGCGAATAGCGTATTTTTCATACAATGAAATTAAGATGCTTTTTGGTAGTGATTTCTTAAATTGTGTTACGCCAAAAGTAAGTTTTTTTGGTAAAGTCTGAAAGTTCAAAGTAAATTAGTCGGTTGTTGGAAACGTGGGTTGCGTGAGTGATGGGAGCGGCATCCTTTTTCTTGCTCCTTTAGCAAGAAAAAGATATAGCGGACAGCGCGACGGCGTGAGACTTTTGTTGTATTGGGCATTAATGTTCCTTACGCCGGCACGCCCCAAAAAAAATTTTTTCTCCAACAAGTTGCATGGGTGGGATTTAGTTGTATATTTGCATCCATTTTATAAACAAATAAACATCATTGTTATGTACGCAATCGTAGAGATAGCAGGGCAACAATTTAAAGTAAGCAAAGACTTAAAGGTTTATGTCAATCGTTTATCTAGTGAAGAAGGTTCAAAAATTTCTTTTGACAAAGTTCTTTTATTAGATGACAATGGCACGATCACTTTAGGCGCCCCGGCTGTAGAAGGAGCTTCAGTAGAAGCCAAAGTGTTACAACACTTAAAAGGAGATAAGGTAATCGTTTTCAAAAAGAAAAGAAGAAAAGGATTCAAAAAGAAAAACGGTCACAGACAGTATCTTACTCAAATTGTAATCGAAGGCATCAGCGCGACTGGTACAAAAAAGAAAGCTGCTGCTAAAAAAGCGGATACAGCTGAAGCAACAACTGAAGAAAATTAACATTAAAAACTAATACGTCATGGCTCACAAGAAAGGTGTCGGTAGTTCCAAGAATGGTAGAGAATCAGAATCGAAACGTTTAGGTGTTAAGATTTTTGGAGGTCAAGCTGCTATTGCCGGGAACATCATCGTAAGACAAAGAGGTTC
>JANPJB010000040.1:0-24881 GCA_031425295.1 Flavobacterium sp.
TGGCTTTGAACTCTTGATGGCGAGTTATGCGATGGCGCATTTGAAGATGGACATGCTGCTGACCGAAACCGGCTACAAACCCACCGACGACCAACGGTTCCGCATTTTCCTGACGAACTCGCTCGAGGAAGCGCACCCTGATACTGGAACGCTTTTCAGCTCATGGTTGTCTGACGAAGCCGACCAAGCCAATGCGATCAAACGCGAATCGCCGGTGATGGTGGTGATTGGGAATCCGCCGTATAGTGTGAGCAGTACGAATAAAAGCGCGTGGATATTGAATCTGATTAAGGATTATAAAAAAGATTTGAATGAAAGAAAAATTAATCTTGATGATGATTATATAAAGTTCACCCGTTTCGGGCAACATTTTATCGACAAAAATGGTAGTGGGATTTTAGCATTCATATCCAATAATAGTTTTATCGATGGAATTACACATCGCCAAATGAGAAGACATTTGTTAGAAAGTTTCGATAAAATATATATTCTCGATTTACATGGAAATTCAAAGAAAAAAGAAACATGTAACGATGGTTCGCCTGACCAAAACGTTTTTGATATTATGCAAGGTGTTTCCGTAAATATTTTTGTAAAAACTGGTCAGAAAAAAGCAGATTCGTTAAGTGAGGTTTATAATTTTAATCTGTATGGTAAAAGAGATGTAAAATATGATTACCTAACCTCAAAAAAAATATCATCAATTGATTGGGTCAAATTGGAGTGTCAAAAACCAAATTATTTTTATTTTAATAAGAACTTATCGGAAAATGAAACATATTCATCTTTTATAAAACTTGATGAATTTTTCTTGAATTACGTCTCAGGAATTCAAACAAAGAGAGATGATTTGACAATTAAATTCGATGAAGATGAACTTCTGAAAGTAAAAAATACTTTATTGAGTGGTGAAAAAATCGAAATTTTAAGACAACAACTTCATTTACCAGAAGATGGTCGTGATTGGACTATAAATGGTGCTATTGACGACCTCAAAAACAATAAACCGGTTATTAATAAGTACCAACATCGGCCTTTTGATGAAAGGTTTACATTTTACACCGGGAAAAGTAAAGGTTTTTTGGCTTATCCGCGGAATGCCGTTTTAAAACATTTTATTCAAAAAGAAAATATTGGAATATTATTACCCCGCCAAGCGATTACGGAAAAATTTGGATTCTTCCTATGTAATAAAATTTGCGATATTAATTATACTGGGAATGCAGGCCAATATGGTGCTGGATTAGTTTTTCCACTCTACCTCTACCCAGAAACCACCAACCAACAAACCTTAACCGGCGAACAACAACGCACTCCAAACCTCAACCTCGAAATCGTCAAACAGATTGAAGATCGCCTCAACCACGTATTCCTACCCGATGAAAACATCGTATGCGACTTGCCCGAAGGAAAAGCGGGACATTTTTCGCCGCTCGACATTCTCGATTACATCTACGCGGTGTTGCATTCGCCTTCGTACCGGGAAACGTATAAAGAAATCTTAAAAATCGATTTTCCAAGAGTTCCTTATCCGACGGATGTCGACACGTTTTGGAAACTGGTGGCGTTGGGTGGCAGGCTGCGTGAAATTCATTTGCTTGAGAGTCCAATTGTCGCGCAATACATCACGCAATATCCCGAAGACGGCAACAACATCGTGACCAAACCCAAATACGAGCAGCGCAATTTTGTGATGGATCACCATACGATTACGCACAATGATACTACAGAACCTATGGGTCGCGTGTATATCAACGAGACGCAGTATTTTGAGAATGTTCCGCAAGCGGCTTGGGAATTTTACATTGGTGGTTATCAGCCCGCGCAGAAATGGCTCAAAGACCGCAAGGAACGAGAATTAAGTTACGAGGATATTTTGCATTACCAGAAAATCATTGTCGCCTTGAGTGAAACCGGCAAGATCATGCGCGAGATCGATGAAAACCTAGTAATTATATAACTCTTTTCATAAAATCACAAACCAGAATCGTTTTAAATCATCATCTTTGTATTGGGAGCTACTTTTACAACCGCTCTGCGTATTGCAGAAATTGAATTAAAAAAGTGTTCGAATTCCCAAACAACATGGATATATCCGAAGTTGAAAAAGCGAAATCGCACATTATTGTTGAAATCATCCAATATATCCCGAATGCCGTTCTGAGCAAAACCATTATCAAAAAAACCACAGGAAACATTACGGCGTCTTCGTTTGATGCCGGTGAAGAATTATCGGAAAAAACATCTCCGTTCGACAACTACATTCAGATTATCGACGGCTCTGCCGAAATCTATATCAACAATAAACAACATTGCTTACAATTGGGTCAAGGGATTATTATTCCAGCCCATGCCACACACAGTTTCAATGCCAACGTACAGTTTAAAATGATTTCCACGATTATCAAAAGCGGCTACGAGGATTAAAGTTCGCTGCCTGATTTTATTGAATCCAGATTATGCTACTTTATCAACGGATGCCGAATTATGAAACTATACATCAAATACATGGTAAGCCTGCGCTGCAAGATGGTGGTTAAAGAGGCCTTAAATGATCTTAAACTCCACTATATTATGGTCGAATTGGGTACGGTTGAAATTCTGGAAGACCTCACTGATGCGCAACGTGAAACACTCAAAAATACGCTGCTGCGCTCCGGTCTCGAACTCATGGATGACAAGAAAGCGATGCTGATTGAAAAAATAAAAAACGTGATTATCGAGATGGTGCATTATTCTGAAGAAATGCCTAAAATTAATTTTTCGGACTACATCAGCGAGAAACTCAATCAGGATTACACGCACATGTCGAAGATTTTTTCGGAGGTCAAAGGGGTCACGATTGAGCAGTTTATCATCATGCATAAAATCGAGCGCGTTAAAGAATTACTGTTGTACGATGAATACAATTTGACGCAGATTTCCTATATGATGAACTACAGTAGTGTAGCACACTTGTCTACACAGTTTAAAAAAGTGACGGGTCTTACCCCAAGTTACTTCAAGCAATTGAAAGCCAGAAAGCGCAATACGCTTGACTCGATCTGAATTATAGAACTCTTATAATTAATTGTATAACGGCTTCACTGCTGTAAAGCTTGTACTTTGCTACACAAACAAAGCAAAGACGTATGAAGTTATTCATCAAATACATGGTTAGTAACCGTTGCAAGATGCTGGTGAAAGAGGAGCTCATTAAGTTAGGACTCCATTTTATTGTCGTCGATCTTGGTGAAGTCGAAATCATGGAATCGCTAAACCTCAAACAGCGTGCGCATCTCAAAACAGCGCTGCTCAAATCTGGATTGGAACTCATGGATGATAAAAAATCGGTGCTGATTGAGAAAATCAAAGCCGTAATCATCAATATGGTACATTACTCGGATGGCAATATCAAAGTAAATTTTTCTACGTACCTGAGTCAAAAACTGCAGCAGGATTACACGTATATGTCGAATTTGTTTTCTGAAGTTCAAGGCACCACCATTGAACATTTCATCATCGCACACAAAACCGAACGCATCAAAGAACTGATTATCTACGATGAACTCACGATTACTGAGATTGCTTGGAAAATGCATTACAGCAGTGTGGCGCATTTGTCGAGTCAGTTCAAAAAAGTCACTGGTCTTTCCCCTACCCATTTTAAACAGCTCAAAGATAAAAAACGGAGTCCGATTGAAGAAGTGGGCTATCAATCTATAAACCTACCATTATGAACTTCAAAAGAATGTTTGGCAGCTTGCTGTCTTTATTCGGGATATTGAGCTTGACGTATACCGCGCTAACTTTCGTGAATGCAAGCGAACACAATCCTGCCACCGAGCAATTTCTGACCTACGGCGTGTTGCTCGGTATTGCTTGTTTGGCGGTAGGCATTGGTCTGATCACATCGATGAAGTGCGAATCATAAACCCCCAGCTATGAAACTTAACTTTAAAAATAAAATCAAAATACTCTACGTACTGATGTTTACGGCGCTATTCATCATGCTTTCAGTATTGTGGAATCACCCGCAAAGCGAGGAGACACCGAATAGTTTTCTGTTGATGAACGTGTTGGCTTTGGTATTGATCATTTTTATTCTGATTCTGATTTTCGTTCTTGGCGATGCACAAAAAAAGTCAAAAAACAGTACCGGGATACTCGACAATACGATAAAGGAAAATGAAAAAAGCTACTACAACCTTATTGAAAACCTACCTGTCGCAACATATACCTGTGATGCTGATGGATACCTGCGGCAGTTTAATAAAGTAGCCGTGCAGCTTTGGGGATACACGCCCGAAATCAATAACAAGAAATGGTGGGATGCGATGAAGATTGCGGACGCTGACGGCAATTCGATTCCGATTCTCAATAGTCCAATGTCGATTACGCTGACAGAGAAAGTCGCGGTCATGGGATCGGAAATCATCATAGAACGTCCTGATGGAACCAAATCGAATGTACTGTCGAATTCGCAGCCGATTCTCGACAGCAATAATAAGTTGGTTGGTGCCATCAATACGTTGATTGACATCACCGAGGAACGGAAATCACATGATGAATGCAAACTGCTTGGGAAATATACGCTAAGCCTAATTGAAGCCAGTCGCGATCCGTTATTTACCATCAGCCCGGAAGGCAAAATTACCGATGTTAACAAAGCGAGCGCAGATGTTACAGGTGTTGCGAAAGATGTACTGATTGGCTCAGACTTCATTCATTATTTTACCGAACCTGAAAAAGCAAAGCTGTGTTATGAGAATGTGTTCTCCGAAGGCTTTGTTGTCGATTATCCTTTGGTCATCACGGATGGCGAACTCGTGGATGTTTTGTTTAACGGTGCGATTTATAAAGACGACGATGGTAAGGTCATTGGCGCCGTAGTGGTCTGTCGTGATATTTCGAACCAGAAAAAAAATGAAAAAGAACTCATCAAAGCCAAAACCTACGCGGAACTAGCGACATCGATAGCCGAGGAAGCCAAAATCAACGCAGAAAAATCAGCCCAGATTGCCATCGATGCGGTCAAAGCCAAACAGCAGTTCTTATCAAATATGAGCCATGAAATCAGAACGCCGATGAATGCGATCATCGGGTTTACGAACGTGGTACTCAAAACCAGCTTGAATGACCAACAAAAGCAATATCTGAATGCGATTAAACTGAGCGGCGACGCATTGATTGTATTGATCAATGACATTCTCGATTTGGCAAAAGTTGATGCCGGAAAAATGCTGTTCGAACAAACGCCGTTCAAATTATCACTGTCGATTAATGCGATGCTGAATCTATTTGAAACGAAAATCCAAGAAAAAAACCTCAAGTTAATCACGGATTATGATGCTGAAATTCCCGAAGTCTTGCTTGGCGATGCGGCGCGACTGCATCAGATTATTCTGAATTTGGTTGGCAATGCAGTAAAATTTACGACCCATGGAACGGTTAAAGTTGATGTTCGCATGCTAGAAGAAACCGATGAGCAGGTCATCATTGAATTTATCGTTGCCGATACCGGAATTGGCATCGATCGCGACAAAATAAGTCACATTTTTGAAAACTTTGAACAGGCCACAAGCGGAACCGCGCGTTTGTACGGTGGCACCGGTTTGGGGCTGGCTATCGTAAAACACCTGATCGAAGCGCAAGGAGGCGGTATTCGCGTAAAAAGTGAAGTCGATAAAGGTTCGATCTTCAGTTTCAAATTGCCATTTAAAAAAACAAATGAAATGACCGTTTTAGAAGAAGAAATCATAGCTTTAGACGTCGAAGTCAAAGACATCAAAATCCTTGTGGTGGAAGACATGGAACTGAATCAACTGCTGATGAAAACCCTGCTGGATGATTTCGGATTTGCGTGTGATTTGGCAGCCAATGGTAGACTGGCTGTTGAAAAACTTCAGGAAAAAACGTATGATATTATACTAATGGATTTGCAGATGCCTGTGATGAACGGCTTTGAAGCCACGGAATACATCAGGAATACGATGGCGCTTACGGTTCCGATCATGGCATTGACGGCGGATGTTACAACCGTCGATCTCGCCAAATGCAAAAACGCGGGTATGAACGATTATATTTCGAAACCCGTTGACGAACGATTGCTTTACAGTAAGATTATTGGACTCCTAAAAAAACCGATCATGATTATAGAAGAAAAAACCATCGACAACCTGAAGACTGAAACCGTGAAGTATGTTGATTTGCAATACCTGCACAAGCTCACCAAATCAAATCCTGAACTCATGTCAGAAATGATTACGGTATACCTGCATCAGACACCGACACTGATTGATGCGATGAAGCAAAGTCTAATCAATAAGGATTGGAACGCATTGAAATCAGCCGCACATAAAATCATTCCGTCGTTTACCATTATGGGCATCACCAGTGATTTTGAAAATATTGCAATTAAAATTCAGGATTATGCCAATAATATGGAGAAGATAGGCGACATTAGCGCTCTAGTTTCAAAACTGGAAATGGTTTGCAACGGCGCTTACGTTGAACTCGAATCGGAACTTAACACCCTAAAACAACTCCAATGAAAACGACTTCTAAAATTAAGATCTTCCTCGTAGATGACGATGCCTTGTTTTTAAAATCATTGGAAATCCGATTTCAGCAACTTGAAACCTTTGATGTAGAAACTTATCCCAGCGGCGAGCTCTGCGTACAAAACTTATCAAGAAAACCGGATATCATCATTTTAGATTACCATCTTGATGGTATCGACAATGACGCGATGAACGGCGTGCAAACCTTAGATAAAATAAAAAAACACACCGCCGAAATACCGGTCATTATGCTGTCTTCCCAAGATAAAATTGATGTTGCGATTCAGTGCATGCACCACGATGCTTACGATTATGTTGTTAAAAGTGAAACCGCATTTTTGCGCCTGCAAAAAATCATCAACTCCATCTTTTTCTACAACAAAATCAAGAAGGAACTCCTGTGGTATATGGAACGGATGTAATTTTTAGTAAGAGGTTTCTGTGAATGTTGCAAGTTTTTGAGAAAGTTCTATAACGAACAACGTGTATATCCGCCCCAATTTTGCGGTATACTAATTTTAAACATTCTAACAGATGAAAAAGCTCCTCTTAATCGCAATGTGCATAGCATTCGCATCGAGCACGCAGGCACAAACAAAAGACAGAAAATTTACGGTCGGGCTTCACGGTGGTGCCATTCAATACCAAGGTGATTTGGGTCGCGACTTCTACAAAAACAACAAAACAGCATACGGCTTTGGCGGAATTTCATTCGCAGCTTACCTTAACAGTCATATGGATGTTCAGGTGGTGTACAACAGAGGAACGTTGGGTTACGACAGTGGCGTTACAGGATTTAAAGGCGATTTCAGTAACGTAGCCGCAAACTTGAGAATCTATTTTCTTAATTCAGAATGGCTGTTAAGACCATACGCTATGGGTGGTGTCGGTGCGATCTTATTCGACAATCAGCTGAATTTCCACAAAGAGTTGATTGATTCTGCGTTGCCGACAGCTGGTGGTGGACTTAACATCAGACTTAATGATGCTTGGTCGATCAACCTTCAGGAAACTTTCCTTTTCACCAACAACGATGCTAGAGATGGAATCGTATCGGGTGATGATGATAACTTCTTACAGCATTCAGCCGGTATCACTTACAGTTTTGGTAAAATGAAAGACGCCGATTTAGACGGTGTTTCTGACAGTAAAGACAAATGCCCTGAAACACCAGCGGGTGTAGCAGTTGATAAAAAAGGTTGCCCGCTTGATAAAGACAGCGATGGTGTAGCCGATTATTTAGATACTTGTCCTGATGTAGCCGGAAGCGCATTGCTCAACGGTTGTCCTGATAAAGACGGAGATGGTGTGGCTGACGGACAAGATCGTTGCCCAGATGTTGCTGGAAGCAGTGCCTTGAAAGGATGTCCAGATGCCGATGGTGATGGTGTGGCTGATCTTGATGATCAATGTGCCAATACTAAAAAAGGAAGTAAAGTGGATACTAAAGGTTGTGTAACCGATAGCGATGGTGATGGCATTGCTGATGACGTAGACCGTTGTCCAACTGCTGCAGGAATCGCAAGTCTTAACGGATGCCCAGATTCAGATGGCGATGGTGTTGCAGATCAAGATGACCGTTGTCCGAACGCGAAAGGCAATATCGCAAACAAAGGATGTCCGGAAATCACGAAGCAAGATGCTGTGAAGATTACATACATAGGAAGTAAAATCTTCTTTGAAAACAATAGCGATAAACTTAAAGTGGCTTCATTGTCTCAACTTGATGAACTTGCAAAAATATTGACACGATACGAAGGTGCAAACTTGGTTATCGAAGGTCACACAGACAGTAATGGTTCTGATGCTTCAAACGTAACCTTATCGCAAAAACGTACGGAATCCGTAAAACGTTATTTGGTAACTAAAGGAATCTCAGAAACGCGTTTAACTGGTATTGGAAAAGGTGAAGGCGAGCCAATCGCAAACAATAAAACGTCTATCGGTCGTGCTAAAAACCGTAGGGTTGAACTGAAAACCAATTACTAAAAATTAGTTTGTTTTGTTTTGTTAGAAAAGCGCTGTTGGTCTTCAACAGCGCTTTTTTTATACCCATTTTTACCTCGAACAATGATATAAGTTTTTGTAAAAATTATATAACTTTTATGAGGTGCATTATGCTGAAATTTATTTGTATTAATAACCAAAAAAAATAGAAACCATGAAAACAATTTCAAACTTAAAGAGAAGGACCTTAGTACTAGCATTAACAATTGTTTTACCGATTCAAACCTATGCTATGGATTCGTCAACATTGCCAGAAAATGAACCAAAAACGGAAACGGCTTATGCTGCTAAACTCGTGCAACGTCTCGAAGAAATCAAAGCGATGGATAGATCGAACATGAGCAGAACTGAGAAAAGAGCTTTGCGTCAGGAAGTAAAAGGAATCAAAAAAGAACTAGCAACAGCGGGTGGTGGTGTCTATCTTTCAGTGGGTGCCATCATTATCGTTATCCTATTGCTGATTTTAATTCTATAATTTAAAAATAAAATCAGGTCATGCTAACGGTCAGAAAAGAAGGAATGATTCTTCAAAAGAGAAATTTAGGATTCGAGATTGAAGGCGTGCTCAATCCGGCGGTCATCCATTACGGCGATTTCACACACATGCTCTACAGAGCAGTTGCAAAAGGGAATTATTCGACTGTCGGCTATTGTAAAATGGAAGGTTTTTCAAAAATCGTCGAACAATTCGATGTACCGGTGATGCTCGCTCAGTTTGATTATGAAGAACATGGCGTAGAAGATCCGAGAGTCGTGAAAATCGACGACTTGTTTTACTTATCGTATTGCGCTTATGATGGCGTGAATGCGCTGGGTGCCGTAGCAACGTCGACCGACCTGATTCATTGGGAAAAACAAGGTATTGTTACGCCACAAATCGCGTATGAAGAATTCATTCGACTGGCGGAAACCAAAGGAAGCCTGAATGAGAAATACATCCGATTCAATACCAATCACGGTGTGCATACGAATCATAAAAGAAAGGTGCTGGTTTGGGATAAGAACGTCGTTTTTTTTCCACGCCGCATCGGTGGAAAATTGCATTTTCTGCACCGCATAAAACCGGATATCCAGATTGCATCTTGCAAGGATTTATCAGAACTGACTACCGAATACTGGCAAACCTACCTGCTTGATTTCGAAAATCATATTGTGCTGTCGCCAAAGTATAAACACGAAGTGAGTTACCTCGGTGGTGGTTGTCCGCCGATAGAAACTTCTAAAGGCTGGTTGGTCATTTATCATGGCGTTTATGATACCGTCAAAGGATATGTGTATTGTGCTTGCGCCGCATTGCTCGATCTCGATAACCCACAAAAAGAAATAGCACGTCTGCCCTACGCGTTGTTCAAACCTGAAATGGATTGGGAACTCGAAGGTGAAGTCAATAACGTCTGTTTCCCGACAGGAACTTATTTAGAGAATGACACGCTCTATATTTATTATGGCGCCGCTGATGAAAGGATCGCCTGCTGTTCCGTAAGTCTGTCTGAATTATTAACCGAATTATTATTAAATCCCAATACCAATGAGACCCAATACAGCCCTAAAATATGATCCGGCATTTTTAACCGGAACGCTCCAAAACAAACCATTGGAAAGTGAAAACAGTCCACAACTGGGTTTAAGTCCGTTGCCTCAAATTTTATGCATTACGTCGTATCCGCCTCGTGAATGTGGTATTGCGACCTATTCTGAAGATTTGATTGTAGCTTTGAAAAGCAAATTCGAGCATTCATTCGACATTAAGATTTGTGCTTTGGAACTTCAAAACGATGCAAACGACTATAAGGATAATGTAGATTATATCCTGAAAACGGATCAGCAGGAATCTTATTTAGAATTGGCACATACGATCAATAATAATCCTAAAATTCAAAGCGTGTTGTTGCAGCACGAATTTGGACTATTCAGAACCAATGAGGATGACTTCCTCGAGTTTTTGAAATCAATAAAAAAACCCGTGATTGTCGCGCTTCATACGGTGTTGCCGCATCCAGACGACGCGCTAAAAATCATGGTCAAAACCATAGATGAATGTTCAACTGCCTTCATCGTAATGACAAACGCGGCCGCTAAATTACTCACAGATGATTACGAGATCCTTGCTGAAAAAATAAGTGTCATTCCACACGGAACGCACCTAGTGGCACATGCAAACAAAGAAGTATTAAAAGAAAAATACGAATTATCGGGTAGAAAAATCATCTCGACATTCGGACTACTAAGTTCCGGAAAAAGCATCGACACTACGATTAATGCGTTACAAGAAATAGTAGCGCAGCAACCTGAAGTACTTTTTCTAGTAATCGGAAAAACGCACCCTACTGTCGTAAAAAATGAGGGTGAACAATACCGCGAAAGTTTACAGACTCAAGTGAAAGCACTACAACTTGAAAAAAACGTATTGTTTATCAATAAGTATATGAATTTAGAGGAATTGCTTGAATACCTCCAACTAACCGATATCTATCTTTTTACCTCGAAAGACAGAAATCAAGCCGTGAGTGGAACTTTCTCGTACGCGATAAGCTGCGGCTGTCCGGTGATTTCTACGCCGATTCCGCATGCGATCGAAGTGTTGAAAGAAGGCTCCGGCGTCATCGTAGATTTTGAAAACCCAAAACAACTCGCAAAGCAAGTCATTCGTTTGCTCAAAGACGATACACTGCGCAAAAATATCTCGGCTAACGGCATACATCAGTTGGCGCCGACAGCTTGGGAAAATTCCGCGATTGGTCACGCGCTGCTGTTTGAAAAAATTGCAGGTGAAAAAGTCGCGCTGCATTACCAGATTCCTCCAATCAACTTAGATCACTTGAAACACATGACAACGGATTTTGGTATGATACAGTTTGCCGTGATCAACCAACCTGATATTAATTCTGGATATACTTTGGATGATAATGCGCGGGCTTTGGTTGCCATGTGCCAGCACCTTAAACTGACGCGGGACGAAGTTAGCATTGACTATATCAAAATTTATTTCAATTTTATAAAACATTGCCTGCAACCTGAAGGATACTTTTTGAACTACGTGAATGAACAAAAAAAATTCACCAAGCAGAATAATGAAAACCTCGCCGATTCTAACGGACGGGCGATTTGGGCGCTGGGCTATATGATTTCTATAGGAGATTTGTTGCCACAAGATATTGTTGAAAAAGCACAACTTGTCATGCGTGCGGCCCTTTCGAATGTGCATAAGATTTACTCGCCGCGTGCGATGGCATTCATTATAAAAGGTATTTATTATAGTAATAAAAGAGAAAATTCAATTGAAAACACGCTGATTTTAAAGCACCTCGCCGATCGTTTGGTGCAGATGTATAAACATGAGTCGACAGACCAATGGCAGTGGTTTGAAAGCTATCTGACTTATGGCAACAGCATCCTTCCAGAAGCAATGCTATGCGCCTATTCCGTTGATAAAAACCCTGTTTATAAGGAAATTGCGCAAAGCTCGTTCAACTTTTTATTGGCTAAGATTTTTACTAAAACCAATATCAAGGTGATTTCGAATAAAGGCTGGCTTCATAGCGATAATAAACCCGGAGCGGCACCAATTGGCGGTGAACAGCCGATCGATGTTGCGTATACGATTTTGGCGCTGCGGAAATTTTACAAAGCGTTCGGAAATCCGGATTATCTCAAAAAGATGAAAATCGCTTTCAGTTGGTTTTTGGGCAACAACCACATGCACCAAATTATCTATAATCCATGTACCGGCGGCTGTTATGACGGACTGGAAACCGATTATATTAATCTCAATCAAGGTGCCGAATCGACCGTGAGTTATTTAATGGCGCGTTTTACGGTGGCGCGACATTTCGGTAAGAAAAACGGTAGATCGAAAATCAGTTCATTGAGAAAAATAAACCTCAAAAAAGCCACGCTATACAAAACCTAGTAGTCGCTTTCAGCACCTTGAAGGTTGAATCTAAGAATCTTGCAAATTAATAATAAAGTTATATAACACTTTAGCGTACTGATTGACTGAATTTTACTAAATAATATTAACATTAACACACAATCCCATGGACAACGAAAAAACCATCGAAGCATTAAATTCTCTTATTGTAATCAATAACGACAGAATTGAAGGATACAAAACCGCAGCTGGAGAAACGCAAGAAACGGATCTCAAAAAACTGTTTGGCGATTTGAGCCAGACGAGCATCGAATGCAGACGAGAACTAGTCGCAGAAGTCAGCAAATTAGGTGGCACACCCGAGGAAGGGACAAAAGTTTCAGGAAAATTTTTTAGAGCCTGGATGGATGTTAAAGCGGCTTTGACCGGAAATGACAGAAAAGCCATTTTAGATTCATGCGAATACGGAGAAGATGTGGCGTTACAGACTTACAAAAAAGTGCTGGCTGAAGATCAAGAGATTACTGATAGCGGTGAAAAAGTGATGCTCAACAAACAATATGCATTATTAAAAACCGACCACGACAAAGTAAAACAATTGCGGGATTCAATCGCGTAATTGCCTTACAATAAAAATTGCCTTTTTAATAACAATGTTTTAGTCAAGAGAAGAATTGTCATCACCAAAATAAATTTGGTACTAACTATTACATTGTTTTTTCTATTTGATCAAAATTATTGCAGTTCTAATAAACAATGTCATTAGGTCAAGAGAAGAATCGTGATCACCAAATTGAGGATATCTCTTTTTGGTCCTAACCGATGACATTGTTTTTCTTTTAAATGAATTTTAACCCTTAAATATAGATTTCACTTTGATCGATGCTATCAAAAATATTTTCAACGATACAGGAAATGTCAGCTTGTTTACGGCGGAATTCTTCAAACAGGTATTCAAACCACCGTTTCAATTCGATGAATTCATCCGTCAATGTTATAACTTAGGCTACAAGTCCTTACCGCTTGTTTCGATTACGGGTTTCATTATGGGCGTCGTACTTACGATCCAGTCGAGACCTACATTAGTACAATTTGGTGCCGAATCTTGGCTACCGAGCATGGTTTCGCTATCACTAATACGCGAAATCGCACCTGTCATCACCGCTTTAATATGCGCCGGAAAAATTGCTTCTGGAATTGGCGCTGAACTCGGATCGATGAAGGTTACAGAACAAATAGACGCTATGGAAGTATCCGCCGTCAACCCTTTTAAATATCTTGTCGTTACGCGCATTCTTGCGACCACCATCATGGTTCCGATATTGGTATTGTATGCTGATTTCATTGGAATTATTGGGGGCTATATCGGTTACAATATCCACGGAAGTATTAGTATGGTACGTTATTTCTCAGAAGTTATAGAAAGCTTGGAATTTCTCGATATCATGCCGGCCGTAATCAAAACATTTTTCTTCGGATTTTTTATTGGTATGATCGGATGCTACAAAGGTTTCAATGCTGCCAATGGAACTGCCAGCGTTGGTATTGCAGCGAATTCAGCGGTCGTTACGGCATCGCTATCGGTTTTTATCATTGATATGCTAGCGGTACAAATAACGGATTTATTTTTCTAAGCCATGAAAGCAGCACAGCCAGCTATAAAAATTGAAAACCTACACAAGACTTTTGGGACTAAGGAAATCCTAAAAGGCATCAGCATCTCGATTAATCCCGGTGAAGATCTAGTGATTTTAGGGCGTTCTGGAACCGGAAAATCTGTCACGATTAAATGTATCGTTGGTTTGATTAAAGTCGATAAAGGTTCGATTGAAGTGTTTGGTACTGACATTACAAAAGTCGATATCAATGAACTCAACCAAGCGCGATTAAGAATTGGATTCATGTTCCAAAATGGCGCTTTGTATGATTCGATGTCCGTCAGACAAAATCTGGCTTTCGCGTTGCGACACCATGACAAATCGATCAGCGATTCGGATATGGAAAAAGCGATTGTTGAAGCGTTAGAGAGCGTTGGACTCGCAGAATCGATTGATAAAATGCCTTCTGAATTATCAGGTGGTATGGTAAAACGTATTGCGATGGCTCGAACCATTATTGTCAGACCAGAAATAATATTATACGATGAACCCACTTCGGGTTTAGACACAATAACGGCACGTGAGATCAGCGAATTGATCGTATCCGTACAACAAAAATACAAAACTACTTCGGTCGTGATCACGCATGATATGGCCTGCGCGAAAATCATGGGAAGCCGGATCATCATCTTAAATGATGGTTTAATCCATGCCGAAGGATCTTATTCAGAATTGGAGAATAGCAACGACAAGTGGGTGCGCTCTTTTTTTAGCTAACTAACTAAAAATTATTGTAATGGAAAATGGTTCAGGTTATAAATTAAAATTGGGAGGCTTTGTGGTCTTCGGGATTCTGCTGTTCGTAGTGGCGATGTATGTCATTGGGAAAAGTCAAAATCTGTTCGGAAGCACTTTCGAATTGAAATCGCATTTTAAAAACGTCAGTGGACTCAAAGAAGGCAACAATGTACGCTTCTCGGGAATCAATATTGGAACCGTTCAAGGCATTGAGTTTGTTTCGGATTCGGATGTAGTGGTTTACATGACCATTAAAGAGGATGTCAGAAAATATATCAAGACGGACGCAAAGGCAGGTATTGGTTCTGATGGTTTAATGGGCGATAAAATTCTAACCATTTTTCCAGGTGCCAACTCTAACAAAGTGGTGACTGATAATATGACCATTGCATCAAAACCAGCAGCCGGTATGGATGAAATGATGGACGGATTCAAACAAAGCGTCGATAACGCGGCTGTCATAACGAACCAGTTAGCCATATTTACCAAAAGCATGAACAACCCTGACGGCGCCATATCGAAACTGATGAATGATCCGGCTTTTTCTAAGAACGTTCAGTCGATCATGAACAACGTTGATAATTTTACCAAAAAAATGAACAACAAAAACAACGTGCTTTCAAAACTTGTTGATGATGAGAAACTGGGTAATAAAATTGATTCGACGATAACCGGTATAGGCAACACCGTTGAAGCGGCGCAAAACAATTTCCTTTTGAAAGGTTACATCAATAAAAAGAAAAAAGCAGAGACCAAAAAGAAAAAAGCAGCAGCCAAAGCAGCCGAAGCAAAAAAAGCCGAGGACATCAAAAAAGAGGAAGAACCAAAAAAAACGGAGGAACCCAAAAAAGAATAAAAGTTTAATCACCTACTAATACCCATTGCAATGATGAAAACGAAAAGAAAATTGGGCGTTTGGATGGATCATTCGACTGCCCACCTCATGGAAATTAGTCCAAATCCTTTTGAAGTAACGACGATTGAATCGGATGTTCAAAAACTCGAAAAAGAATCTTTCGAAGAATTTTTGACGCAAACCAAAAACGATCAAGTGCGATTAAAGTATTATCGAAAAATTAGCCGGGTGATTAAGGATTTTTATCATGTGGTTTTATTCGGACCTACTGATGCCAAAATGGAGTTGTTTGATTTGCTCGCAGAAGATGAGCGATTTCTCAAAATGAAAATTGAGATCAAAGAGACCGACGAGATGAATCCACGGCAAAAGCATGAATTCGTGATGCAATATTTTTCAACAACTTAAAAAATAAACTGCTCAAACCATGAAAATAATATACCGACATGCCGAAACCGGTTTTGAAAAATTAGTTTCTATTGGCACTACAATACTCGGAAATTCAATCACCTTTATTGCAGCCTTCTTTATGGTTGTCTTTTGGTGGATAAATACTTTATCGCATACTTCAGACATTCATGTAGTGATTGGCGACATTATCTTTGGTTTGACTTTCCTGAGCTTGTTTATCATACAGAAATCTTCGAATCGTCTTTCAACTGCATTGCATTTAAAGCTCAATGAACTCATAACCTCAAATGAAAATGCGCGAAATAATATCATGAATGTTGATGTTAAAACCGAATATGAAATGAGTGAACTGACCAAGGAATATATAGATCTGGCACAGCAGGAAGAAGATGATATTAATAATGCGCAAGATGCCTAATGTAAATTATATAATGTAATGTAATAGTTGTGTAATACTTTAGAAACTACATTTTAAGAATTTTACAAAGTAGAAACAAACAAAAACACAATGAAAAAAACGATTTATTCTATTGCGATGCTCGGCCTGGTTCTCAGCGGTTTATTAAGTTGTAAATCGAATGCTGAAAAGCAAGAAGATGCTGTCGAAAATGTTCAGGAAGCGCAAGAAAATTTGAATGAAGCGCAAGCGGAAGCCCAATCTGATTCTGTCAACACAGAAGATAATAGAGCACAATGGGAAGCCTTCAAACAAGATGTAAATGTTACAATTGCAGAAAATGAGCAACGCATCAAACAGCTTAATGAAGACATCAAAAAGCAAGGAAAAAAAATAGATGCTTCTTACCAGAAAAACGTAGATGATCTTCGTGAGAAAAATGAAGACCTGAAAGCCAAAATGAACAGCTACGAAAACGATAAGAAACAAGATTGGGAATCATTCCGAGAAGAATTCAATTCCGATATGTCGGATTTGGGAAATGCATTAAAAAACTTCACTTTAAACAATAAATAACAAAAACCATGGGAAACTTACTCTACACAGTCGCAGTCATCTTAGTCATATTATGGGCTATTGGCTATTTCGGTTTTGCAACCGGAGGAATCATTCACATTTTGCTAGTAATAGCAATCATTGCCGTAATTCTGAGATTAATCAGAGGTGATAAAGTTTAATATTAAAAACAAATAAATATCCAGAAACATGAACTCAAGTAAATTATTATTAGGCATTTTAGGCGGTGTTGCCGTCGGTGCTATAGCAGGCGTTTTATTAGCTCCGGACAGCGGAAAAGAAACAAGAAAAAAATTAGCGAAAGGTGGTAAAGACTACATCGATGGACTTAAAAGTAAAGTCGATGGTTTCAAAGACAAACTTCAAGATCTTCAAAACGAAGTAACCGATAAGTACAACGGTTACATGGATGATGCAAAAGACGAGGTAGCCGCTAGAGAAAAAGCGTTTGCCAAAGCGGTAAAGTAGTTATGCGTTTGGATGAACCTGCTTGTGTTGTTGAAAAACATCAAGCAGGTTTTTCTTTTAATCACATTTAAAAAATCTAAACCATGGAAAATCAAGAATCACCAATAGAACAACTAATTGATAAAGTAGAAGCTTACGGCAAAACCACTTTTGAGTTGTATAAATGCACCGCAATTTCGGAGTCGGCAGGTTTTATTTCGAATATCGCTTCGAAATTTGTTGTTATCGCCTTTATCATGCTTTTTTTATCACTGTTCAATATCGGAGCCTCGCTCTGGATCGGCAGCATGTTAGAAGAACCTTATTACGGTTTCTTTATTGTCGCTTTATTTTATTTGGTCGCGGGTTTGGTGATTTATCTTTTGCGGAATGACCTACTTAAAACACCCATCAGTAACAAGATTATCAAAAGTTTCATGAAAGAAGAATTACAATGAAAAATCAAGCACTACTCTTAACGGAACGCATTCAGGCTTTGGAAATCAAGCAGTCTGACGATTTGATGGCATTGAAATATCAGTTTCATCATTCGCTGGATAGCATTTCGCCGTTGAATTACATCAAGAGATCAATTCGTGATTTGACTTCAGCGCCGGATCTCAAAACCGATCTCATCAATGGCGTAGCCGGATTGGCTTCTGGATATTTGTCAAGTAAAATCGGACTTTTTGGTTTGGCTAAAGGTCCAATAAGAAGCATCGTACAATTCATTGGAAAAAGATTTTTCTAATGGATCCCAACAAAAACAGAAGAATTGAAATATTGATTACAGTATTTCAATTTTTTTATGGTTCAAAGGCTAATTAATAACTAAATAATAAAACAAATGGAAAAGCGTGTATTAGGAATAATATTATCGATCTTGGGAATCATCGGGCTCATTTACGCCGGCGTGACCTTTATGAATGGTAATGAAGATACAAGAGATATCAAAACAATTATTTTCGCCGGAGTGTTGGGCGCCATCTTCTTTATTGCAGGCATTGGCTTGGTCAGAAGTACCAAGGATAAAGCGACTTAGTATTGAAATTTTGAATTTTGAATTATAAATTTTGAATTCAGGATTTGAATTTAGAATCCCTTGAATTAAAAAGCACTTATTGTTATAGGTGCTTTTTTTTGTTGTCATTTAAGTTTTGAAACTCACCGCCATCTTCTTGGGCGATTGTTATTTAAATCTAAGGGTAAAGCCGACATAAAAAAGTGTATTCAAATACAATGTTTAAAAATCAGGCACAAAAAAAATGGAAGTCCTTCTAACGAGTTACTTCCATTTTTTTATGTTTGAGTTTCTTTAATTAACAGCCAACGCTTGAGTTGATTGTCCAGGTGCCGCTACTTTTTTAGGTGGAGTTGGTCTGCTTGAGAAATTAGACGGATATTTTAGTTTGTGTACGGCTAAGAATTGTTGCGGATCATCACCAGTGTAGTCTTTTAGCATTTCGTAAGCACTATTTCTTACGCAGTAACCTCTTGAAGTAAAATCGATGGTTTCAGAAGTGGTCCATACACCATTTTGCTGTACAATATACAGTGCTCTTTTTGCATCAAAATAAGCCTGCATGTTTGGATAGTAATAATAACGTACATCTACATAGGTTGATGTGGCGCTTTTTTCTATTTGGATATCTGAAGAGGTATCCGCTTTGTCTTGTCCGATTGCATTTTGTGCAGGGAAGAATAAGATTCCTAATACGATAAGTAATGTTGTTTTCATGAGTTCTATTTTTTAAACTTATTTAGCAATTATTGATATGGTAAAATTACATTCATCATGCTTCGTAAGTGTTACATCAATCGCACATAAAAGTTGTAAGATTCACGGGAAGCCTTATATTTAAAGGGATGACACAAAGTGTGAATTATGAAACTTAAACCTAAAATTCTACTATCCTAAAAACGACTTTGACTCTATCTTTGTTATTTAACAAACAAAAACTACAATTATGAAATCACAGATTCACGAAGACCGAAAAAGAAATAGCAAACTGAGTAAAATGATTTTATTTGGTATTTCCGTCCTATTATGTTCCTTTAATGGAGCAGCACAAAACAAGAACGTGCAAGCCACTACCAAAACTACCGTCACAACGGTAAAGTCTTCTGATGGAGAGAAAAAATTTGTGAAAAATGAAAACACAACGGAAGTTCAAAACATTGAACTCAAAGACGCCAAAGCCAATACGATCAACGTAGAGATGAAAGAGTCGCCCGTAAACGTTACGTCTACAACGCAAATCACAAACCCTGACGGAAGCACCAGAACAGTTGATGTAGACAGAAGTTCCTACTACGCGTCCAACGGCAACAAATACAAATTGGCGCTTGATGCTTCTGGTTACACCATGAGTACAGGCCAAGACAAACCTGCGTTACTGCGAAAAACTTCAACAAACAGCTATATCTTCCGTTCAAAAGACAAAACGGCTATCGGGTATTTCGATACTAAAGGCAATTTAGTATTAGAAACATACGACGACAAATCAGATCGCGTTAACGTAGAAACCTACAACGTCGTCCGAGAATAACCACACAGCATATTTGCGCACATAATGTCCTACCATTTACTGTGCATTTAGATTTCCTCCTGTTAAGCGTTAAAACTTAATGGGAGGTTTTTTTTAGGAGCTATTCCCGCACCTGAGTTTTTTGTTGAATTGGCGAAGCAATCCTTTACAAGTCCTCACTGCGTTGTGGCCTTTCCACTGCAAATGCTTTTGCAGTCACCGAACACTTTCAAAAAATATAACTAGGTGAGGTAATCGGGGCTAGGCTTTGTAATCGATTAATCTTTAAATCGTCAATTGCGCCACCGATTACACGATTAGGATTCCACATAAAATCCTATTTTTACGCCAAAAACAATCATCATGATTACCACAATCAGAACCTACTCAGACAATGCCGATTTCCAAGCATTGGTCAAAGCGCTCGATGTCGACTTAAAAATCCGCGACGGCGCCGACCATGCATTCTACGCACAGTTTAATTCCGTTACAAAGATTAAGCATGTCGTAGTTGCGTACGAAAATGGTAAACCTGTTGGATGTGGCGCGATCAAACCTTACAACGACCAAACCATGGAAGTCAAACGTATGTACACCGAGCCCGAACAACGCGGAAAAGGTATTGCTTCAATCATTTTAAAAGTCTTGGAAACTTGGGCAGTCGAATTGGGCTATACAAAATGTATCCTCGAGACGGGAATCAAACAACCGGAAGCCATCGCATTGTATAAAAAAAATCAGTACAAGATAATCCCGAACTATGGTCAATACGCCAGTGTTCAGAATAGCATCTGCTTTGAAAAACAACTGACCAACGCCTAGTTTGACGCTAATTGAAGTGTTATAACAAAAGCGGTCTTTATGCAACCACATTGATACTGTGGCGCTTTCTTTCATCAGTAATAAAAAATAATATTTTGATAATATGAGCTGATACAAACTACTACTAAAAAAACTATTTTTGCACTCAAAGTACAATCATCAGCCGAGCCGCCTCAAAATTGTGTAGCGTAGCGGAAAATCAAATCACCGTTTTCGTCACCATGAAGAACATAATCGCCACCGCTTTCTTACTGCTCACAATCCTAGTAACTGCACAAGAACATCAAATTTCAGGGGCTCTAAAACTAACGAAAGAAGCACCAACTTCAGGAATCAATGTCCTTCTTTTTCAAAGCGGAAAAGATACTTCTTATAAAACGACTGTAGCTGATAAAAGTGCTGAGTTCCTATTTACGAATGTTCCCGATGGCAGTTATTACATCGAAGTGAAAGCCGTAGGATACAAAGATTATCGCTCCGAAGTTTTCAAGATGAATGCCGCTGCCATTGTGCTGCCGGTAATTGCTTTGAAGGAAAAAGTAAATGAACTCGCAGAAGTCAATATCAAGGCAAAAAAACCAATGATTCAAGTACTCGCTGATAAAACCGTTTTCAATGTTCAAAATACCATCAATGCTACCGGAAACTCCGGTTTTGATTTGCTGCGAAAAGCACCGGGCGTCGTGATCGACAATAACGACAACCTGATTGTAGAAGGAAAAACCGGCGTGCTGATCTACATCGATGGAAAACAATCGTACCTGACAGGAACCGATCTAACCAATTTTTTGAAAACACTGCAAGCGAGTGATATCGACAGTATCGAAATCATTACACAACCTTCATCAAAATATGATGCGGCGGGAACGGCGGGAATCGTCAATATTAAACTCAAAAGAAATAAAAATTTCGGAACCAACGGAAGCGCTTCATCAGGCACGAATTCGGGTAAATACCTAACCGCTATCAATTCGCTTTCGTTAAACAACAGAAACAAAAAGAATAATGTTTACGGAAATTATAACAACCGCTTTGGCGACAATTACGATTTTATCAATATCTACCGTGAGCAAAGCAATACGATATTCGACTCCAAATCGAAAACCCAACGTACTGTGAACGCTAATAACCTCAAACTCGGTTATGATTACTATGCGAATTCCAAAAGCACTTTCGGGCTGATTGTCAGCGGAAATTTCAACAACAATTACGACAATGCTGCAACACGCACACCGATCCGTGCTTTCAATGCTGCGATTAACGATAGTGTTTTGGTAGCGAAAGCGAGCGGCCATAACAAAACATACAATCTCTATTCGAACGTCAATTACAAGTACGCGGATACGTTGGGTGTTTCGCTGAACATGGATGTAGATTACGGGCAATATGACAGCAAAAAAACCAATGATCAGCCGAACACTTATTTCGCGAATGATGAAACTACCGTTTTGAATGAAAGCAACAGTTTTCAGAATACGCCGGTTACGATTGACATCGCAAGTTTCAAAACCGATTATGAGCAGAATTTCCTCAAAGGTAAGTTGGGCATAGGTGTTAAAACATCGTTGGTGACGACGGATAATCAACTTGACTTCTATGATGTAGTGAATGATATTTATTCATTGAATCCGAATCGCAGCAACCAATTTCAATACAAGGAAAATGTCAATGCAGGTTATGTAAACTACAATCGCACGTTTGATAAAATTAATTTTCAATTTGGAATTCGCATGGAGAATACAATTTCAGACGGAAAATTAAACGCGAAAATTGCGAGCAATAACCAAAGTGTCCAACGAAATTATACTGATTTCTTTCCCAGCGGCGGGATTACCTATACAGTCAATAAAAAGAATTCCGTAGCCTTGATCTACAGCCGCAGAATAGAACGACCGAATTACGAGTCACTAAACCCGTTTGAATACCAGATCGACGAATTGTCATTCATACGCGGCAATCCGTTTTTGAAACCAAAATATACCGACAACATCAAATTTTCACACACCTATAATTACAGCTTGAACACGAGCATCAGTTATTCGTACGTAACCGACTATTTTGCGCAGGTCATAGAAGCGTCCGGATCAAGCAGAAGTTTCTTGTCTTCGCGCAATGTTGCCAACCAGCAAGTCATCAATGTCGGTGTTTCTTATCCGTTTGAGGTTAGAAAGTGGTGGAATGTTTATTTGAGTGTGAATGCATTTCAAAGCAAATTCATGGCGACGAACGACTCGTTTATATCGATTCAACAAGAAACGCTCAATGTATACGGGCAAAATACTTTCACACTGCCGAAGGGAATCAACCTTGAGGTTTCCGGCTGGTATAACTCACCATCCATTTGGGGCGGAACATTTAGAACCGCAAGTATCGGTTCGCTCGATATTGCGTTTCGGAAACAATTCCTCGACAAAAAACTCAACGCGAGCTTGGCTTTTTCCGACGTGTTATACACCTCACCTTGGCAAGGACAAACAGAATATGCTTTCGTGAAAATCAATGGAAATGGAGGTTCCGATAGCCGTCAAGTACGTTTTAACCTAAGTTATAAATTTGGAAACGACGAAGTGAAAAAATCCCGCCAACGCGAGACCGGACTAGAAGACGAGAAAAACCGTATCGGCGAGTAATTATTCCGGTGCAACCACTTCCCCATTCCACTGCATCATGCCGCCAATGAGATTGTAAGTATTCGCGAAACCCAACTGTTTCATTATGCTGCAAGCTTGCGCACTTCGACCGCCGGCTTTACAATAGACATAATAGTTTTTCGACTTATCGAGTTCCTCAAGTTTGTAAATAAATCCTTGACCTTGATGAATGTCAAGCTGTATCGCATTGGGAATGATACCTTCATGCCATTCCTCAGGCGTTCTTACATCGAGTATGGCTGCATTGGAATCCTGCATCAATTGCTCCGTCCAGTCTTTTTGGGATAAGTCCATTTTTTTTTTGTAAAAGTATGAAAAGTGATTTGGTTTGAACGCCCATTAAATCAAGAAATTCCATCTAGTTATAAATAAATTAACAAAATAATAACGTGACATTTGTATATACAAATATTTATCCACTTACATTTGTACAGCAAAATGTATGACAGCATAATGAAAATTGAAGACATTATAAAATCAAATGTAATCATGGACGACGCGAAGAAAGTTGTACTGAATCTGATGTACACTCAAAATGTACTTGCAGATAAGTTTAACGAACTTTTGAAACCTCATGATCTATCAGGTGAGCAATATAATGTACTGCGGATTCTCAGAGGTCAGAAAGGAGCGCCAGCGAATATGAGTGTTATTCAAGAGCGAATGATTGCAAAAAACAGCAACACGACGCGACTTATCGATAAGTTATTGCTCAAAGAATTGGTGACCCGTGAAATCTGCCCGAACAATCGCAGAAAAATGGAAATCCTAATAACCAATAAAGGGCTTACTCTTTTAGAAGAATTAGATCCGAAAGTAATCGCTTACGAGCGGTTGTTCGCTTCGAATCTCACCAAAGAAGAAGTGTTGGAATTGAATCTACTACTCGAAAAATATAGAACATTTAACAACCATTAATAAACAAATTATGAATACTTTTCTAGAAAACCAAAATTGGCGTTATGCCACAAAAAAATACGATGCAACGCGCAAAGTTTCTGCATCAGATTTGAACATATTGAAAGAAGCCATCCGACTTGCAGCATCCTCTTACGGATTACAACCTTACCAAGTTATTTTCGTCGAAAGTGATACTTTGCGAGCAAAATTGCAACCGGCAGCTTGGGGACAAAGTCAAATTACCGAAGCATCGCACCTCATTGTATTTGCTAACATCACAAATTTTGGGGATAGTGACATCGATAAAGCGATCGAAAATTTTACAGTAACCCGCGAATTGCCTGCAGATGCTTTAAACGGATATAGCGATTTTATTAAATCAAAAATTTCAACGCTACCATTAGACGTTAAAAATAATTGGACAGCCAAACAAACCTATTTAGCGCTCGGCAATCTTCTCAATGCGGCTGCGGAATT
>JANPJB010000041.1:0-26556 GCA_031425295.1 Flavobacterium sp.
CACTATCATTCCAACCAACGAAACGGTAAAAGTTTATCTATCGGCTCACGACATCGTAGCTTTGAAAGCCCACTCAAAAGCGGAAATTACAATTGAAAATCAATTGATTGCGAACCATCTGAATATAACGTTGGATTCGGGCGCCAAGATGACAGGCACTCTGAAAGTCATTGGTAAAAGCAAACTGTATGCAAGCGGCGAAACCGTATTCAATGGAAAAATTGAAGCGTCGTCATTGAAAGGAAAATTTAAAAACAAAGCAAAAATCAATTTGACTGGCAATGCAAAAAATGCTGATTTTCAAATTACAGATGCAACGTTGTTAAGCGCCCGAAATTTTATCGCCACTGCGATTCATCTAAATGCCAACGCAAATGCGGTTGCAATGATTCACGCCAACAACAACATCACATTGAATGTTAGCGATAATGCCACCGTTTCTTATATCGGAGATCCTGAAAATATCGTAATGAATGAAGAAGCAGAAGCATTTATAAAATCAAACAACAACTGTTTAGTAAGTTATAATGACAACGCTAATTAAGATTACGGGAACCAAAACAAAAACAACCCGAGGCGCCGCCGAACTGATGGAGCGCAGCGGAATAATCCCCAATAAAAAAATAGATCATGAATATAGAAAACACAAAAGCCCAAATGCGTAAAGGCGTTCTTGAGTTTTGCATCCTCTCCGTTCTGAAAGAGAAAGATGCCTACACTTCGGAAATTCTCGACACCTTGAAAAACGCTAAACTGCTTGTCGTTGAGGGCACCGTTTATCCGCTGCTCACAAGACTCAAAAATGACGGATTACTCAACTATCGTTGGGAAGAATCAACTTCGGGGCCGCCACGAAAATACTACGGACTCACCGAAATTGGAAAAACATTTTTAACGGAATTAAATGGCACATGGACCGAACTCTCCGATGCCGTAAACATAATAACAAACCAAAAATAATAGTCATGAATAAAACTGTAAACATAAATTTAGGCGGTATGTTCTTTCATATTGATGAAGACGCTTACCAAAAGTTGACACGCTATTTCGATGCTATCAAACGTTCCTTATCAAGTTCTAACGGGCAAGACGAAATCATCAAAGACATCGAGATGCGTATTGCAGAATTGGTGGCTGAAAAACATACGAGCGAAAAACAAGTCATCAACTTAAAAGAACTCGACGAAATCATCGCTGTCATGGGGCAACCCGAAGATTACAGAATTGATTCCGACGGCGAAGAAGCAAAACAAACTTACGATTTCAATGCGACTGCCAGAGGCAATAAAAAACTATACCGCGACAAAGACACCGGAATGATCGGAGGCGTCGCAGCAGGATTGAGTCACTACTTCGGTATCGATGCGGTTTGGCTGCGCATCATTTTAGTAGTCTTGGTTTTCGCCGGTTTCGGATCGGGAATCATCGCTTATATCGTGCTTTGGATTGTTATGCCGGAAGCCATCACCACTTCTGAAAAATTAGAAATGAAAGGCGAACCGATCACCATTTCGAACATCGAGAAAAAAGTAAAAGAAGAATTCGATTCCGTTTCTGAGAAATTCAAAAATGCGAACTATGACAAAATGGGAAACCAAGTTAAAACCGGTGTTGAGAAATTCACAGGCGGTGTCGGAGAAGTCTTTATGAGCATCTTTAAAATATTCGCGAAATTTTTAGGCGTGATCTTGATCTTAACGAGTTTAACATGGTTGGTCATTTTATTCATCGGTGTATTCACACTAGGCTCAACAGCGTTCATCGATTTTCCATGGCAGGGTTTTGTGGAAGCCGGTAATTTCTCGGAATATCCGATTTGGGTGTTCGGCCTGCTCGTATTCTTTGCCATCGGAATTCCATTATTTTTCTTCCTAATCTTAGGTTTCAAATTATTGTCTCCGGGCATGAGATCGGTCAACAACATCGTCAAATATACTTTACTGGCTTTATGGTTGATTTCACTCGGAATTTTGATTTCATTAGGCATCCGACAAGCCACAGAATTCGCGGTCGACGGAAGATTTATCCAGAAAGAAAACATCCCATTGAATGCGAATGATACCTTATATGTAAAATTCAAATCGAATGATTATTTCTCAAACGGAATCAACGATCACGACAACTTTATCGTAACGGAAGATTCTGCCGATGTGAAAGTGATTTACTCGAATGAAGTGCGTCTGTATGTAATGAAAACCGATGAGAAAGTACCCTACATTCAAATCGACAGAAAAGCCAAAGGAAGCTCGTTATCGAAAGCTAAAAAAATCGCTGAGAAAATCAAATACGGTTACAAAATCGAAGGCAATCATCTGATTTTAGATAATTATCTATTAACGGAATTCAAAAACAAATGGCGCGACCAGGAAGTGGAAATCTATGTTTATCTACCTGCCGGAACCTTACTGAGACCCGACAGCAGCGTACAAGATTACGATGATTCTGACGATTCTTTTTTCAACCTGCATTTCAGTTCAGACCAATATCTTTACAGGGTTGAAACCGACAAAGTAAAATGCTTGAATTGTCCGCCCGAAGAAAACGAATGGAACGACGTTGAAGATGTTGATATCGAAGAAGATTCCGCAACAACAACCGTAACGCTAAACAAAGACGGAATCCTGGTCAACAAAAAACCGAATGAATCCGAAAGCAAACAGATCAAGAGTGTCAAAATCAACGAAGACGGGATTGAGATCAAAACCAAATAGTCATGCAGACCAATAAAACTATCCTAAAATACACCTTGCTTTCTGTGTCTGCCCTAGTGCTTACTGCTTGTCAATTCAGCGGTGTCAAAGGCAGCGGCAATGTGATCACGCAAAACAGAACGGTGTCTGAAACCTTCAAAAGTATCAAAGCAGAAAAAGGGCTTGATGTCGTTCTAGAGCAATCGAACGAAATGGGAATCAGCGTCGCTGCCGATGACAATCTGCAGTCGCACATCAGAACAACCGTGATCAACGGTGTGCTGACAATTACTTCAGACGTCAATAATTACATCAATGTCGAAGCGAAACAAATTACCGTCAAAGCGCCGAACATTGAGAGCATTGAAGTGCGTGACGGTGCGAGTTTCGAATCGAAAAACACCATCAAAAGCACAGCGATCACTTTAAAATCGCACACGGGCGGAACGCTCAGAATCGCAATAGAAGCTGAAAAAGCCACAATCGAAACCGCAACCGCCGGCACCATCAAAATAGAAGGAAAAGCGATCAGTATCGAAACTGCCGCAGCCAGTGGAAGCCATATCGATGCGCAGAAATTGTTGTCGAACGATATTATCGCAAGCGCTTCGAGTGCCGGAACAATTGAAGTCAATCCTTTAGTAAGCCTGAATGCAGATGCTTCAACGGGCGGAACGATCAGCTATTACAATGTGCCGAAAAACCTCAACAAAAAGTCAACAACCGGCGGAAATATCAGTAAAAAATAAGTCGAAACAAATGTAAATTATAAAAAACCACTCATGTTATGGGTGGTTTTTTTATAATTTGCTTCTAAAATCAACTTTTGAAAAAAATTAAATTAAATTCGCTCCGCCAATTCACCATCTTGTTTTGATTCAAAATCATTCTGAATGAACCAATATCTGAAGAAATTCTTTCGCATTTGCAAACGTCATCCGTTATTGTTCTACACAAGGTATGCTTTGCTGTCGAAAAATAATACCGTTACCATTGATACGATAGCTTGTTTTAATGATGCGAACACCTTAGATTCCATCCCTAAATTGTATTTTGAAGTCAATGCCAAAATAAAAATCGACCCAACCCAAGACGAATTCGAAAAGGCTTTGACCATTGCGAAATATTTGAGACGTGAGATCAAAGGTGGTGGTGGTCTTGGACTTTCATCAGAAAAAACCCTCGCAATGATGCTCGCTGGCAAAGGTGGTGTTTGCTCGGATTTCGCCCAAATTTTCAGTATTTTTTGTTTCATCAACGGAATTCGGGTAAGGGAATGGGGCTGCGTGGATCGCTTGTACAAAACTAAATTTGGGCATTCGTTCAATGAAATTTACTCCACCCAACAGCAAAAATGGATCGCGATCGACATGCATAAAGCGATCATTTTCGAAGATGTGGAGCACAACAATTATTTCGCTGCCATTGATTTGTTCAAGCATTTAAGAAACGGAAACCCGCTGCATTACAAGCATTATTCAGATTTCAAAACAGGCGAACACGACCGGATCGAGACCATCTATTCGAAGGAAGCGATTCCTTTTCTAATCAAAAACCAGAACACCGCCGCCGTTGATTATTACTACAATAAATACCAAGATGCAATGCCGATCATCATGATCAACATCATGTTATTGCTTGCGGGAAAAAGCCAACAATTTATTTTTGTACTTGACGACTACAAAGAAAAACTGTTGCCGGAGTACTTTAAAAACCTCAAATCAAAGTCGTAATTTCGAGCGTTTGGTCATGTGATTTTTTATCTAGATATTGCTTCCTGTAACAATATCGATTTAGAAGATACCAATTCACAAATTATCTAACAAACACGGACCAATGGAATTACAAATCAACAACCTCAATAAAAAATACAGCAACGGCGTGCATGCGCTGAATGATGTTTCGCTTACGATTCAAAAAGGAATGTTCGGACTGCTCGGTCCCAACGGCGCCGGAAAGTCATCGCTGATGCGAACTTTGGCTACGCTTCAAGATGTCGATAGTGGTTCCGTAACGCTTGGCAATATTGATGTGCTGCATGACAAAGAATCCGTGCGCAAAGTGCTCGGTTATCTGCCGCAGGAATTTGGTGTATATCCAAGAACTTCGGCTGTAGAGCTACTCGATCACCTTGCGCTTTTGAAAGGATTCGAATCGAAAGCCGACCGCGCTCAGATTGTCGAGCAATTGCTGCTGAAAGTCAATTTGTGGGAACACCGAAAAAATGCTGTCGCCAGTTACAGCGGAGGAATGCGCCAACGTTTCGGCATCGCGCAGTGCTTAATCGGAAACCCAAAATTGGTCATTGTTGACGAACCCACAGCTGGATTGGATCCTGGTGAACGAAACCGTTTCTACAATATTTTAAGCGAAATCGGCGAAAACATCATCGTCATTTTATCAACGCATATCGTTCAGGATGTGCGCGAACTTTGCACCCAAATGGCGGTGATGAACAACGGAAAAGTATTGTTCAGCGGCAACACTGATGAAGCGCTTTACGAAATCAAAGGCAAGGTTTGGGAAAAAAGAGTCGCCAAAATCGATTTGCCCGAATACCAAAAAAACTACAAAATCATTTCGAACAAACTCGTTGGCGGCCAACCGCTAATTCATGTTTTCTCGGAATCCAATTTAGACAACGGATTCAGCAAAGCCGAAGAAAACTTGGAAGATGTATTCTTCGCGAAGCTCAACGAATTGGTTTAGAAACGTTAGTAGGAGCCGGGAACCTGCTGTACGCTCGTATCTTTCGCGCCACCCGAGCCTTGCGAACTGACGAAGTAAACAACGGCACAAAAGGATAACCGCTTCCATCAGGGCTAGGCATCCTCAACATAATCAACCGCAGTTGTTACAATCACTCAAAACATAAAAACTGAAACTATGTCGAAATTTATACAATACGAATTAAATTACTGGCTCAAAACCCCAATGGTTTGGATTTTCTTTTTCATCAACGCCTTATTGGTCTTTTTTGCGGTGGCTTCTGACAATGTCTCGATTGGTGGTGGCGTCGGCAACATCCACAAAAATGCGCCTTATGTGATTGAAATGTATTATGCCGTGATGTCGACCATCGGTTTGCTGATGACAACCGCTTTTATGAACGCTACCGCAAACCGCGATTTTCAGTACGGCATGCACCAATTCATTTTTTCGTCACCGATCAAAAAAAGCGATTATTTCTTCGGGAAATTTATCGGTGCCGCGATTGTTTCCGTCATCCCGATGTTGGGTGTTTCCCTCGGATTATTGCTCGGGCCGGTATTGGCGCAGGTATTCGATATGGCGCCCGCAGAACGTTTCGGACCGATTGTTTGGGCAGGACATTTTTATGGCATTCTAGCATTTGCGATTCCCAATGTGATTATCGCCGGCGTCTTGCTTTATGGTTTGGCAATCATTTTCAGAAGCAGCATCGTTTCGTTTATCGGGTCGATGTTGATCCTGGTGTTCTATGCCGTTTCCACGGGTTTCACACGCGATATTCAAAAAGAATGGCTCGCTAATATTCTAGATCCATTTGGCTCGAGACCTTTTAGCGTCATGACAAAATATCTGACGGTCGCAGAAAAAAATACCCAAGCAGTAAGTCTGCACGACGGCTTGCTCTACAATCGTTTGATATGGCTGGCATTCGCGTTGCTTATTTTGTTTGTGATCTACGCTAGATTTTCATTCAATACCAAAAAGGAAAAAGTTAAAAAAATAAAAGCATCCAAAAAGAATGTAACACCAGCATTGTTGGTCGACACACAGTTTGCACCCACAACAGCGAATGTGTTTTCATTGATTACATTTTGGAAACTCATAACATTTGAAACCAAAGCGGTCATCAAAAACCCAACCTTCATCATTATCGTCGCGATTGGCTTGATCAATTTAATTGTAGGTTTGACGACTTTCACTGGAGATTACGGAACGGACCAATATCCTGTCACCTATTCGATTGTTGATACGATCAATGGTGCTTTTGAGATTTTCATCATCGGATTCATCGCATTCTACACCGGCGTTTTGGTTTGGAAAGAACGCGATGCCAAAATCAATGAAATTCAAGATGCCACGCCCATCCAATCTGGAATGCTTTTTACTTCAAAATTGGTCGCGTTAATTATCGCTTTAGGTATAATGTACTTCGGCACAATCATCATCGGAATCATTGCCCAAACCGCATACGGATATTATAATTATGAGATTGGCGTGTATGTCAAATCGTTGCTACTGATTCAGTTGTTGGACTTCACGTTTTATATCGTACTCTCGCTATTGTTTCATTATCTTATCAACAACCGCTATATCGCGTATTTTGCTTTTGTGGCTTTTCTGGTTGTCAACAGTTTTGTTTGGGGTTTGATTGAAATCAACAGCAATATGCTTTCATTTAGTGCAAGCCCGAACATTACGTATTCGGACATGAATAAATTCGGCCCTTTTGTGCCATCGACAATTTGGTTCAATCTGTATTGGGCGCTGTTTTGTTTGATTTTGGGTTTCATCATCAATGCCTTTTACATTCGAGGAAAAGAACTTGAATTCAGTACGCGAACAAAAATTGCGGGATCGATTCTTAGAAAAAATTACTTCGCATTTGGTGGAAGTATTGTCGTTTTTATATTGTGTGCCAGCTTTGTTTTCTACAACACAAAAGTTTTAAATACCTATGATTCTGAAAAGGAACGTGAAAACAAACAGGTTGAATATGAGAAAAAATATAAAAAGTTCGAATATTTAAAACAACCGCGGTTCTACAAATTCGATTATCAAATCGATCTCGTGCCAGAGCAGCGAAACCTAACTGTCCAGGTTGATTCTTGGGCGAGAAACATTTCGACGGCAGCGATTTCAGAGCTTCACTTTACAATGCCCATGTTGACCGATAGCATTCAAATCAACATCAAAGGAGCCAAACTCAAGAGCAATGACAAACGTTTGTTGTACCGCATTTATACACTCGAAAAACCGCTGGCACCAAATGATTCGATTCAAGTCAAAATCAACTTATGGAAAGAAAACAAAGGCTTTGAGAATGAAGTGAGCTTCACGCAACTGACGCAAAACGGTACTTTCTTCAATAGCGCAGAAATTTTGCCTTCGTTCGGTTACAACACGAATTATGAAATTTCCGATAAAAACGAACGCGTGAAACTCAAATTGCCGCCAAGACTTCGCATGCCGAAACTCAATGCGCATGATTTGGTAGCGCGATCAAACACGTATCTTTCGAATGATTCAGATTGGGTCGAAGTCAATACGATCATCAGTACCGCGCCCGATCAAATTGCGATTGCTCCGGGTTCGCTTAAAAAACAATGGAAATCGAAAGGAAGAAATTACTTCGAATACAAAATCGATCAAAAATCTTTGAATTTCTATTCCTTCATTTCGGCAAAATATGAAGTCGCCAGAAAAAAATGGAACGGTATCGATCTTGAAGTCTATTATGACAAAGAGCATGCATACAACGTTCCGAATATGCTCAAAAGCATGCAAAAATCGCTCGAATATTATACGACGAATTTCGGCCCCTATTACCACAAACAATGCAGAATCATTGAGTTCCCACGATATTCGAGTTTTGCCCAAGCATTTCCGGGCACCATGCCTTTTAGTGAAGGAATCGGATTCATCATCGATCTGCGCGAAGTCACCAAAGACGATATCGATCAGGTATATTACGTCGTAGCCCACGAAATGGGTCACCAGTATTGGGCGCATCAAATTTCTGGCGCGAATATGCAAGGCAGCGAAATGATGAGTGAAGGATTTGCGCAATATTCGGCGCTGATGGTCATGGAAAAAGAGTACGGAAAAGACAAGATGAAGAAGTTTCTCGAGTATGAAATGAATACTTACTTAGGCGGTAGAAGTTCGGAATTTGAAGGTGAGAACCCATTGATGAAAACCGAAAGTCAGTCATACATTCATTACAATAAAGCGAGTGTTGTGATGTATTATCTGAAAGAACTGATTGGAGAACAAAATGTCAACAAGGCATTGAAGAACCTCATATCGACCTATGGCTACAAAAATCCGCCGTATCCAACTTCGATTGCGGCGGTTGATGAATTTAGGAAAGTCACACCCGACAGCCTACAGTATGTAATTAAGGATATGTTTGAAACGATCACGTTATTTTCGAATCGCATGCTCGATGTAACCTATAAGAAAGTGGGCAGCGAATATGAAGTCACTTTGAAAACCACTTCGGAGAAATTCCGCTCGAATGCGCTTGGAAAAGAAACGGCAATTCCGGTGTCGGATTATATTGATATTGCGATTTTTGATGCGCACAAAGATGACAAAAATTTAGGAAAACCCTTAGTTTACAAGCGTGTGAAAATTACGAAGAAGGAAAACACATTCACCTTTAAAACCAAAGTAAAACCTTATCAAGCTGGCATCGATCCGTATAATTATTTGATTGACCGCGTACCAGATGATAACGTTAAAAAAACATAAGAAATGGTTAATCTCCAAAACTTCCTATGATAATGAGGATGTTTTTTTATATTTGGAAAAAATTACTTTATGAAGAAATTTATTGGACTACTAACATTGCTCTTTTTTACTTCGTTGGCGTTTGCCCAAAAAGAAAAGGTGAAAGGCTCTAAAATGGTTACTGTAGTGCAAAAGGACATCACAGAATTTGAAGAGCTTGAAGTTTCAGATAATCTCGAAATATTTTTGATTAAAGGCGATAAATGTACACTTGAAATTGAAGCGGACGATAACTTGCAGGAATTTATTTCAATCAACGCGAAAGGAAAAGCGTTGCATTTGGCTTCATCGAGACAAGTTTCAGGTTTTAAGAAATTCAGTATCCGGGTGACTTATACCGACGATTTCAAAATCCTAACCGCTAAAGATGATGCCAATATTACCGCACTTGCAGAATTGAATTTGCCTAATTTTACTTTCAAAACTCATGACAACACTAGGATTTATGCGAATGTGAATGCGAAAACATTTACGTTGATGGCGGATGACAAATCGAAGGCGGAACTCAATCTGAAGTCCGAAGATGCGACGATAGAAATGAGTAAAAATGCACAGCTCAAAGCACTGATCTCGAGCACGGAAATGAAGTTTGACATGTACCAAAAAACGAAAGCAGTGATTGAAGGCGATGTGATCAATTTGAAATTGCGACTAGACAATGATTCCGATTTCATGGGAACCAAACTGACCACCAAGAACACGGATTTGCTCGCTGAGGGAACCTCCGACTGCAGTATCAACGTCGCGGCGAAACTGGTGCTTGATGCCAAAGGAAAGGCTGATATCAAATTATACGGCACCCAAAAAATCGAACTTAAAAACTTTTTGGATAGCGCGGTGCTCAGCAAAAAACCAGTAAAATAATACGAAATGATTACGAACAAAAAAGCCCCGATTTACGTCGGGGCTTTTTTTTAGTGTGATTTAAATTTATTCTTGAGCGGCCAAATAGCGTTCTGCATCCAAAGCAGCCATGCAACCTGTTCCCGCAGCCGTAATTGCTTGGCGATAAACGTGATCAGCGGCATCACCACCAACAAAAACCCCTGGAACGCTGGTTTTAGAAGTTCCCGCAACATTGATGATATAACCGGTTTCATCTAAGGTCAAGAAATCTTTGAAAATTGCTGTATTCGGTTGATGACCAATCGCTACGAAGAAACCTGTAGCTGGGATATCGAATATTTCGCCAGTCGTTTTGTTTTTAGCTTTTACATCTGTAACGACTTGCTCGTCTCCTAACACTTCTACGGTATCGTGATTCATCAGAATTGTAATATTCTCTGTTTTACGCACACGCTCTTCCATAATTTTGGAAGCTCTGAATTTTTCGCTACGCACGAGCATTGTTACTTTTTTACACAATTTTGATAAGTAATGGGCCTCTTCACACGCCGAATCTCCTGCTCCAACAATCACAACTTCTTGGTTTCTGTAAAAGAACCCGTCACAGACAGCGCAAGCAGAAACGCCGCCACCCGTTTGTAAATAATGCTGCTCTGATGGCAATCCTAGGTATTTCGCAGAAGCGCCTGTTGAAATGATTACGGTTTCACAATGGATTTCTTTGGTTTCGTTGATCCAAACTTTGTGAATTGGACCAGTGAAATCAACTTTAGTAGCCCACCCGTCACGAACATCCGTTCCAAAACGCTTGGCCTGCTCCTGCAAATGAACCATCATTTCGGGACCTGTTACGCCATCAACGTAACCCGGAAAATTCTCTACTTCGTTCGTTGTGGTTAACTGTCCGCCCGGCTGTGTGCCTTGGTATAAAACAGGAAACATATTGGCTCTTGCTGCATATATTGCGGCTGTATATCCGGCAGGACCTGATCCAATGATAAGGCATTTAATTTTTTCGATGGTATCTGACATGATGCTATTTTTAGTGCCGCAAATGTAAACTATATTATAAAAATTATGCGGTTTCTAAATCCTAAAAATTGATGCGAAAATAAAATTTATTTATTTCAAGGAATTCTTTTTGCAAAGTAAAATTAAACCTTATATTTGCAGCCGTTTCGGGGTGTAGCGTAGCCCGGTTATCGCGCCTGCTTTGGGAGCAGGAGGCCGCAGGTTCGAATCCTGCCACCCCGACGAAAATCCTTTCTGATCTCAGAGAGGATTTTTCATTTCAAAAAAATCGAAGTGCTCTTGATCGTTGTTTTAAGTTTAAAAAATCTCCTATTCTTTGAGTTCGCGGCAAGCGAGATCAACAGCATCGACAGAAAATTTTAAGACAATTTTGGATCTTAATTATGCAGCAATAGATTTTACATGAATCAATTCGAACAATTGCTCATGAATATCAGCATTGTCCTGTTTGTGTAGTTCCGTTTTTAAATCTAAAACGAGCAACTGTTGGTGGTATTCGTCGAGATTTTTTAATCGCATTCGCAACAGTTGAACTGTATAATGTTTGTAAGGTGTTGTTTTAAGTCTTTTTATAATGTAATTTGAATCCATATTTTTTCTATTTTATGTAACTATAATTTGATTGATTTCCCTACGCGAAATTATTGATGAAAATCATAACAATTATTACATTTAAAATTTAGAATTTATATAATTTACAAGATTGCTAGTTTGTCTTCAAGTGCAATTGCTCCAAAGCAACCCAACTGCCCGAGCCCTGATTACCTCACCTAACTTTTATTTTTATTGGTGTTCGGTGAATGCTTCTCATTTGCAGTGGAAAGCCCGCAAAGCAGTGTGGACTTGCAACGGATTGCTTTGCAAGCTCACCAAAAGGCTCGGGTGCAGGTTCCAGGCTTTTAAAACCATTGTTGAAAAGTAGCTCATTTTTAAGCTTTATAGTTCACTTTGTAATGCATACCTTTGCACACGTTTTTACAACACAATTGACACCCTATGCTGGCTATTTTATTTTTCTTTTTTATTGGTATTGTTGCGATTCAACTGGTTTATTACGTGTTTGTTTTTGGTAAATTCTCTTTTTTGAAATTGCAGAAAAGTACCCCTAAAAAAATTCCGATTTCTGTTATCGTATGTGCAAAAAATGAAGAGGAAAACGTCATCAAATTTGTTCCGATATTAGCACAGCAAGACTATCCCGATTATGAAATCGTGTTGATTGACGATGCTTCAAGCGATAGCACTTTAGACATTTTTGAAGATTTCGAGAAGCAATATCCGAATGTGCGCTTGGTGAAAGTGGAAAATAATGAAGCTTTTTGGGGCAACAAGAAATTTGCTTTAACGCTTGGTATTAAAGCTGCAAAAAAAGAATACTTGCTATTTACCGATGCCGATTGTTACCCAACTTCAAACGATTGGATCAAGGAAATGAGTTCGCATTTTTCAAAAGAGAAAACAATCGTTTTGGGTTATGGCGCTTATGAAAAAACACCAGGTTCGTTTTTGAACAAACTGATTCGTTTTGAAACGTTACTCACGGCGGTACAATATTTTTCTTGGGCGAAAATCGGCAGACCCTATATGGGCGTCGGTCGAAATTTAGCTTACAAAAAAGACGAGTTTTTTAACGTCAATGGTTTTATCGATCACATGAAAATTCGTTCTGGCGATGACGATCTGTTCATCAACCAAGCGGCAAAAGGCAGCAATACCACAATATGCTTTTCACCCGAAAGCTTTACCTATTCGATGCCAAAAACTTCTTATAAAGATTGGTTTATCCAGAAACGACGACATGTGGCGACCGCGCATTTTTACAAATCATTCGACCGCACACAGCTCGGCGTATTTTATGTTTCGCAGCTGTTGTTTATCATTTTGCCAATCATACTACTGGCTTTTCAATACCAGTGGATTGCAGTGCTCGGCTTGATCGGGTTTCGCTATCTATTTTCTTGGATCACATTAGGTTTCGCCGCAGGAAAACTCAAAGAAAAAGATGTGATGTATTGGTTTCCGATACTTGAAATGGTCGTTTTGTTCGTGCAACTCAATATTTTTATCACCAATCTATTCGCAAAACCTGTACATTGGAAATAAAGAAAAACATAGCATTGGCGCAAAATGGCGATCAGGTGGCATTTACTTTTCTGCTCGATCATTACTGGAATGAAGTCTATGGCTTTATGCTGAAACGCACCGAAAACGAAACCGATACCGAAGACATTACAATTGAAACTTTCGCCAAAGCGTTTGACAAAATTGCAAGTTACAACCCCGAATTTCAATTCAATACGTGGCTCATTGCGATTGCGAAAAACGTGCACATTGATATGCTGCGCAAACGCAAATCCTCATTGTTCGTCGACTTCAACGATGACGATGACTACCAAGCCTACAATATTGCCGACACAACGCCTTCTGCCGAAGACAAACTTATTACGGAGCAGAATCTTTCCCAGTTGCTGCAGTACATCAAAGAGCTCAAACCGCATTATCAGGAAGTCATCCAGCTGCGGTATTTTCAGGAAATGAGCTATCAGGAAATCGCTGACGTGCTCGAGGAATCTTTAAACAACGTGAAGATCAAATTATTGCGCGCTAAAAAGTTACTCGCTGAGATTATTGAGAGTAAAAGGTAATTTGTGAATTCAGTTATTTGGTTATTTGGATTTAGAACCGGGAACCTCCACCCGAGCCTTTTGGCGAACTGGCAAAGCAATCCGTTGCAAGTCCTCACTGCGTTCCGGGCTTTCCACTGCAAATGAGAAGCATTCACCGAACACCTATAAAAATAAAAGTTAGGTGAGGTAATCAGGGCTACGGCATCCACTACCACAGAAGTTTCAAATAGTCGAATTAACAAATCGACGAATTAACAATTAACAATATTTTCACATTCACCACGTTGATATAAAAAACGCGCTTATGACTTCATAAATACTTAACCCATTAATTTTTGAATTATGTCAAGATTAAGTATTTATGCGAGCAGTTGGATCGACCTCGTCTTCGAGGGCAAAAACCAAGCGTACGGTGCCTTTCAGTTGCGCCGAAAAAGTGATGAGACCACGATGTTAGCCTTTTGTTTGGGCATTTCTTTTGTAGCCATGTTGGCGACGATTCCGATGCTGATTGCGAGTTTTTCGCAACATCCGACGCAAGCGGTTGAACCGGTTTTTGATTTCCCAAACATTCACATTACGAAACTCAAACTCAACCAACCGAAAATGCCACAACAATTGGCATTGCCGGTAACCAAAAAATCCTCCGGCGACATTGATAAAAAGACATTGACCAATCCTGAGATCGTAAAACCCATCGATGCGGATCCGAATATCGCAAAACCGAGCGAACCGAGCGCAAACAATAATCCTAATCCCGAAGGCAATTCGACGCCGGGCAGTAATCCCAATACAGGAATTGCGACGCCAGCAGGAACAACCCAGCCGACTGCAACGCCAACCAGCAACAATGATGCGCTCAACACGATGGTTACGGTAGATAAAGTGCCCGAATTTCCCGGCGGAATCAATGCCTTTTATACGTACATCGGAAGTAATTTTGAAAAACTGGAAGTCGAAGAAACCATCAGTGTCGTCGTTTCTTTTGTGATTGAAAAAGATGGCAGCATGACTGACATTAAAGTGCTGCGACGCGCCGCACCAAGTATCGACAAGGAAGCCATCCGAGTTTTGAAATCCTTGCGAACCAAATGGAAACCGGGCATCAAAAACGGAAAGCCGGTCAGAACGGAATATAAACTGCCGATTAAAGTTAAAAGTTAAACACAGATTGCACAGATTTACACAGATTGAATCCGTGGAAATCTGTGTTATTTAAAAAAAGCAGCATTCGATTGCTGCTTTTTTAGTTTATGCTTTTTTCACAAACTCCGTTCTCAAAACCATCGCCGTTTTATTGACACGGCAATCGATTTTCGGCGGGATCGTCAGTCAAACGAATGTTCTTCACCAACGTACCTCTTTTGATCACATCCGACGAACCTCTTACTTTCAAATCTTTGATTACCGTCACAGCATCACCGTCGTTCAACAGATTTCCGTTGCTGTCTTTTACTTCCATTATTTTTTCTTCTTAGTCGTTACCTTTTTTGTCGACTTTTTTGTAGTTGCTTTTACAGGTTTTGCCTTTTGCTTCACATAAGGTTTATACAAGCCATCGGCTTCAGCGCGACTTTTCGCATTGGCGGCGCGGTCCTTTGGGTCAGGGTGCGAGCTGATCATTCTATCAATAAAAGAAGCCTCTTTTCCTTCATTCATGCTCGCTAACATATTGAACGCCGCTTCTTCCGCATTTACATTATAATTATTGCGTTTTAAAAACTCATAGGCATAAACATCGGCATCCGTTTCTTGTTTTCTGCTGTGCTTGCTGTCGAGAATGGCATTTGCAATTTTCCCAATCTGGCTGTCCGTAACCGCCGCCACCTTAGTCGACTGAGAGGCTGCTGCATCAATCAATGCTTCTTTTTGGTAAGCCGCTTTCATTGCATCACGCGAATCATGGTTGGCCACATGCCCGATTTCGTGTCCGATTACGGCGAGCAATTGGTTGTCATCCATGATATCCATCAAACCTGAAAATACGCGCACGCTTCCGTCGGCAGTAGCAAAAGCATTGACTTCCTTGATCAAGTATACTTTATAGTTTAAGTCGAGTCCCGCTTCACTTTTATGCTTTCCAAAAATTTTGTTGAGTCGAATCGTATACGGATCACTCGCGCCCGCTACTTTATTTTCTGCATCCATTTTATCAACGGCTGGTTTTGATAAATTTGCCGCATCGGCATCGCTAAACATAAATGCCGCCATGCCCTTTTGCACCGCGCCCAAAGCACGTTCGTTGTTGAGGATATCATTTACATTAATTTGTGCGTTGGAAATACCACAAACCGTCAGGGCAAATCCGGCAAACAAAACGCTGGTCTTCATAATGTCGTTCTTAAAAATTGAATTACAAATATAGTAACTTCAAAGGATTTCTTTTTGATTTGTGATGAATTTTAATACTTTTGAAATTGTTGTCGGTTGTGCGTTGTGCGTTGTTAGCTCCCTGTAAATATTGACATAGAATTGTTTATTATTACATGAAGATTCAGATTGGTATAGGCCTACTTACTTTTTAACTGACAACTGACAACCCATAATAAACAACCCTTATGAAGCAGTTCACAACCCGGGAAAAAATCAAACACCTTTTAGGATTTCCAGTCATCGTCGCGGCCTTAGGCTACTTCGTCGACATTTACGATTTACTGCTTTTTGGCATTGTGCGCGTTCCAAGTTTAAAATCACTTGGCGTTGATGTAGATGTTGCCGGCACGCACATCATGAATTTTCAAATGATCGGCTTATTGATTGGCGGTATTTTATGGGGTATTCTTGGTGACAAAAAAGGGCGATTATCTGTACTGTTTGGTTCCATCATCGTGTATTCTTTGGCCAATATCGCGTGTGGATTTTTACCCCAAATGCATTTCGCTGACATTGAAACCATGTACTGCATCCTACGGTTTATCGCAGGTTTGGGTTTGGCCGGTGAGCTCGGCGCCGGAATCACGCTGGTTTCTGAAAGCCTGCCGAAAGAATTGCGCGCAATAGGAACTTCGCTAGTGGCAGGATTTGGTTTGCTCGGTGCCGTTGTGGCGCAGCTTACGGTGGAATTGGCGGGCGATTGGACGTATGCGTATTTTATCGGTGGTGGATTGGGATTGCTATTATTGTTATTAAGAGTTGGTGTTTTTGAAAGCGGTATGTATAAAAATCTAGAAAAAAACCATTCGATTTCAAAAGGGAATTTCTTTTCCCTTTTCACGAATAAAATACAATTCATTAAATATATAAAGTGCATTGCTATCGGTTTACCAACGTGGTTCTGCATCGGGATTTTAGCCGTCATGGCGAACCAGTTTGCGCCTTCATTCGGAATTTCTAATTTAAATCCGGGGAAAGCGATTATGTGGGCCTATGTCGGGATTTCTGCCGGGGATTTTGCAAGTGGCTTCTTGTCGCATTGGCTGAAATCAAGGAAGAAAGCCATATTATATATGATGCTTTTTACGATAATCGGAGTTCTTCTGTTGCTTTTTGGAGGTACGAAAACCGAAAGCCAATATTACTTTTATTGCGCTTGGCTGGGTTTGGGAACCGGTTATTGGGCAATGTTCGTTACGGTTGCTGCCGAACAATTTGGCACGAATATCAGAAGCACTGCAACGACTACCGTTCCGAACATGGTGCGCGGTTTATTGCCCGTGATGTTGTTAGGCTTTGATTTTTTTAAAGTCGATTATGGTGTCATTGTTTCCGCAAGTATCGTCGGCATTGTCGTTTTCTTCCTAGGCATTTATGCAACGGTGACCATTGCTGAAACGCACGGGCGCGATCTCGATTTCACCGAATAGCCCTAGCCCTGATAGCAGTGAAAAGCCCGCAGCTCCGCGAGGACTTGCAACGGATAGCAGGTTCCCGGCTCCTAAAAAACCTTAGAACCGCTGCACCTTAGAACCTTCACACCTTCACACCTTTTTAACTTCTCGAATCAAAACAATCGTTATCTTTGTGCTGCAAAAATTACAGCTATGGAAAGCGTTATAGACAATAATTTACCCGTTGGAAAGCCCAAATGGCTCAAGGTAAAATTACCAATCGGACAGAAATATACGGAGCTTCGCGGCTTGGTTGACAAATATAATTTAAACACGATCTGCACTTCCGGAAGTTGCCCGAATATGGGTGAATGCTGGGGCGAAGGCACGGCGACGTTTATGATTTTGGGCAATATCTGCACGCGTTCTTGTGGATTTTGCGGCGTGAAAACCGGACGACCTGAAACGGTGGATTGGGATGAACCTGAAAAAGTGGCGCGTTCGATTAAGATTATGAATATCAAGCATGCCGTGGTGACGAGTGTTGATCGCGATGATTTGAAAGACGGTGGTTCGATTATTTGGATTGAAACCGTGAAAGCAATCCGCAGAATGAATCCGACAACGACTTTAGAAACTTTAATTCCCGATTTTCAAGGTATTGAAAGAAATTTAGACCGTATTGTCGAGGCCAATCCTGAAGTGGTATCGCATAATGTGGAAACCGTGCGACGCTTGACACGCGAAGTTAGAATCCAAGCGAAATATGACAGAAGTCTCGAAGTGTTGCGCTACTTGAAAGCGAAAGGCATCAACCGAACCAAATCGGGCATCATGCTGGGCTTGGGCGAAACCGAAGAAGAAGTGATCCAAACGATGCGCGACCTGCGTGATGCGAATGTAGACGTCGTTACCATCGGGCAATATTTACAGCCGAGTAAAAAACACTTGCCCGTGAAGGAATTCATCACGCCGGACCAGTTTCAGAAATACGAAAAAATTGGTCTTGAAATGGGCTTCCGTCATGTGGAAAGCGGCGCTTTGGTGCGTTCTTCTTACAAGGCGGCTAAACACATCTTGTAATTTTAAATTTTAAATTTTGAATGGGTGTAAAAATTAGGGTTGCCATCAATGGTTTCGGACGAATCGGGCGCAATGTATTCCGTTTGCTTTTGAACCATCCTGCGATTGAAGTCGTGGCGATCAATGACATTGCCGACAACAGAACGATGGCGCATTTGATTAAGTACGACAGCATTCACGGCGTATTGCCTGATGAATGCTCGTTTGACGACAGTTCGATCATCGTCAACGGGAAACCGTATTTGTTTTTTCATCAAAAAAATATCGCGAACCTCGATTGGAAAACGGTTGGTGTTGATGTTGTCATTGAATCGACCGGGAAATACAAAACCTTCGACGAAATCAACGCGCACATTCTTTCAGGTGCTAAAAAAGTCATTCTTTCGGCACCATCGGAAGTTGATTCGATAAAAACCGTGGTGCTTGGCGTCAATGCATCGATTCTTGACGGTACCGAAAAAATCATTTCCAATGCAAGCTGCACAACGAACAATGCGGCGCCGATGATTAAAATTATCAGTGAACTCTGTGGTATTGAACAAGCGTACATTACAACAGTTCACTCGTATACGACCGATCAAAGTTTGCATGATCAACCGCATAAAGATCTGCGACGCGCACGCGGAGCAAGCCAATCGATAGTCCCTACGACTACGGGTGCAGCCAAAGCGTTGACCAAAATATTTCCGGAATTTGAGGGAAAAATCGGTGGCAGCGGCATCCGCGTTCCAGTTCCTGACGGTTCGCTAACCGATATTACTTGTTACGTGAAACGTGAAGTGACTATTGATGAGATCAACAAAGCTTTTGAAAGTGCGGCCCAAAATGAACTCAAAGGAATTCTTGCCTATACTAATGATCCGATCGTTTCTGTTGATATTATCGGCAATACGAATTCGTGTTTGTTTGATGCGCAATTGACTTCTGTTATTGGCAAAATGGTTAAAGTTGTGGGTTGGTATGATAATGAGATTGGTTATTCTTCGAGAATAATTGACTTAATAATTTTAACATCATACAAATAATTCCTATTTTTAAACCCTTGAATAACAGCCAGAAAATTTTTTTATGAGGTATTTCTTTTTATTTTTATTTTTTTTCCCTGCGTTACTATCGGCTCAGAAGCAACAAAATAAAGCTTCAAAAGTAGATAGTGTAGCCTATTATATTGAATTGTCGAACTTTAATATTAAGACTAATAATTATAAATTTTCACTTGATTTCGCTCAGAAGGCCATTGATTATGCGAACGTCAAAAAAGACGTCAAGTCGGAAGCGTATGCCAACAGCATGCTCGGCGGCATTTATTTTGAACTCAAAAAATACGATGATGCAATTGAATCTTATTATAAAAGCGTCTCGTTATACAACACTTTAAAACCTTCTACTCAGCAAGCCTTTTGCTATTATCAATTAGGTCTTTGCTTTATGGAAAAGGAAAGTTATCTGCTTGCGGAAAATAATTTCGATAAAGCAAAAACGATCTACAATACGATTAAAATTCCGGATGCGATCGAGCTGCTAAATCTTCAAAAAGCGATTGTTTACAAAGCTAAAGGGCAATACAAATTGGCGGTTCCGATCCTAAATCAGATCATTGCTAAACCCGATGCTAGCGATTTATCGAAAACCAAAGCCGAAGCCTTATACCAGATTGGCACGATCGAATTGGGGAATGACCGCAGCAACCTGGCGCTGAATTATCTTACGCGTGCCTATGCGCTGAATGCCAAGGATAAGAATACCGAACAGAAAGCCGAAATTTTATATGCCTTGAGTTTGGTGTATGAAAAATTACTCGACATCAACAAAGCGCATCTTTATTTGAAAAGGCATTTGGAATTGAAAGATAGTATTGCGGCTTTAAACAGCAAAAAGTTGGGCGCGGACGACTATGTAGAATTTAAAGATAGTGAGCGATTAAAAACCATCGAACAATTAGACAAGGAAAACAAAGAGCAGCAAAAAGCCAATAAAGTAGCAAAATTGATTAGTATACTTGCGATCGCGCTGATTTCGATTTTGTCGCTTTTGAGTTTGTCTTTGTATAAAAACAACATCATCCGAAACCAATCGAATTTATTGCTCAAGGAGAAAAACAACGAATTACAACTTGCAAAAGAAAAGGCCGAAAAAGCATCTAAAGCCAGAGCCGAATTCTTGTCGACCGTGAGCCATGAACTGCGAACGCCTTTGAATGCGATCAACGGAATCACGCACCTTCTGATTGAGGAAAATCCGAAGCCAAGCCAGATGAATTATCTGACTTCACTGAAGTTTTCGGGTAATTATTTGTTGACATTTATCAATGAAATTCTTGAAATCAACCGCATCGAATCGAGTGCGATTGAAACCGAGAATATCAATTTCGATTTAAAACTGTTGTTGCGCAATATCCAGAATTCACTGAAGGAATTGGCTTCAATCAACAACAATACATTCACGATTGAGATCGATCCGAACATTCCGGATTTCCTGATCGGTGACCCGACAAAATTGTCACAGATTTTCCTAAATTTGATTAATAACGCGTTGAAATTCACTAAAAACGGTGAAGTCAAAGTGATTTTAGATACCAATGAAATCAACGAAGAATTCACTTCAATCCACTTCAAAATTCTCGACACGGGCATCGGAATTCCAGAAGAAAAAATTGAATCCGTTTTCGAAAGTTTCTCGCAGGGCTCGATTGAAATTAACCGCAAGTATGGCGGCACCGGTTTGGGATTGACGATTGTAAAAAAACTCGTCGACATTCTTGGAGGCAAAATCAAACTCGAAAGTCAAGTTGGAAAAGGATCTGCTTTCTCATTCGATTTGAGTTTCAAAATTGGTGATGAGCAAACCGTAATTGAAAAACTGGGCGACTTTGACGACTCGATATTGAAGGACAAAAAAGTACTTTTGATTGAAGACAACAAGATCAACCAAATGATCACAAAAAGAATGGTTGAAAATAAAGGCATGATCTGCGAAGTCATCGACAACGGTGAAGACGCGATTGAAGCCGCCAAAAATAAGGATTACGATTTGATTTTAATGGACGTGCATTTGCCCGGAATCAATGGAACCATTGCTACACAAACGATTAGAACGTTCGATAAGAAAATAAGAATCATTGCTCTGACCGCAATTTCATTAAATGAAAACCGTGAAATGCTGCTGTCTTACGGCATGAATGACGTGATTACAAAACCCTTTGATCCTAATGATTTCTACAGGATTATTACGATGAATATGACGAAACCGGTTTAGTACGACCGAATCAATTCCTTAATAAGCATGCGCACCTGTGGTTCCGCTGCTCTGGCGGCTTCAAGGACTTCGGCATGTGTAATGGTTTCAATGGCTTCTTCGCTGCCAATATCCGTGATTACGGAAATTCCGAAAACTTCCATTTCCATGTGGCGCGCTACGATGACTTCAGGAACGGTCGACATCCCAACGCAATCCGCACCGAGAATTTTAACCATGCGGTATTCTGACATGGTTTCGAAAGTTGGACCTTGCAATCCGAGATAAACGCCGTCTTGCACTACGATTCCTAAATCTTTGGCGATTTCTTTGGTTTTGGTGATCATTTTTCTGCTGTACGGTTCGCCCATATTCAAAAATCTTGGACCAAAACGCTCCTCATTTTTACCGCGCAACGGATGTTCGGGCAACATGTTGATGTGGTCGGTAATCATTACAATCGAGCCCACTTTGTAAGTATCTTTGACGCCACCAGAAGCGTTAGAAACCACGAGTTTTTCAACGCCTAAATACTTCATGACGCGAACCGGAAAAGTGACTTCTTTCATCGAATAGCCTTCATAGAAATGAAATCTCCCTTGCATCGCAACGACTTTTTTATTACCAATCGTTCCGAAAACCAAAGCGCCTTTGTGGCCCTCAACCGTGGAAACTGGAAAATTTGGAATTTCGTTGTAAGGCAAAGTGAATTCCACAGCGATATCGTCTGTAAAACTGCCCAATCCCGAACCTAAAATGACGCCATATTCTGGCGTGAAATTGGTTTTTTCTTTGATGTATTTAACGGTCTGTTGTACTTTTTCCCACATAATTTAATATTGTTTGATCGAAAATATTGCCATCAGAAATGAACGCCGTTTTTATCGGTAAATAAAAAAGTTGTGAAGCTGGAATGTGATTTTTCAGGCGCACATAATCCTTTTCCGTCGTAATGATAAGCTTATTTTCTGCTTGTTTTTTTATGGTTTCGATGTCGTTCGCACTAAAATCATGATGATCAGGAAACGTTAGCACGACGTCATTATCGTATTGCAAATATGCGAAAAATGGTTTTGGTTTTGCGATTCCAGCCAAAAGTAATTTAGGAACGGTTTTGATTTCGTTTACTTTTCTAATTGAATCCGCCGAATAAACCGAATCATCATAAGCAACCGAAGTGAAATATGCCGGACTATTCGGATTATAATTACCCAATTTGCAACAGATTTCATGTTGCGCCTCTTCGGAAATATTTGCTGGACATTTCGTCACAACAATCAAATCTGCTCTTTCTACACCATTTCTACTTTCCCTCAAATTACCAGTCGGCAACATCCAATCATCAACAAACAAATCGTCATAAGCGGTCAACAAGATATAAAAACCAGCTTTGACTTTTCGATGTTGAAAAGCATCATCGAGCAAAATCAATTGTGGTTTTTTATTTTGTGACAGCAATTGCTCAATACCATTTTTTCGATCGGCATCAACAGCGACTTTAATATTCGGAAATTTTTGGTGGACTTGAAAAGGCTCGTCGCCTAAAGTTTTAGCATCGGCACTTTCATCGGCTAAAATAAATCCTGACGATTGCCTTTTGTACCCGCGACTTAACGTTGCCAAATCGTACTTCTCCGCTAATAACCGAATCAAATATTCGATCATGGGCGTTTTACCGGTGCCGCCGACACTGAGATTTCCCACAGCAATAATTGGTATATTGAAAGAATGCGACTTTAGAATGCCTTGATCATACAGATAATTTCTGATGGAAGTCACGAGCCAATAGATTATGGCGAAAGGAAAAAGTAATTTTCTCAACAAAATCATAGCACGAAAGTAGCGTTTTTTTATCTTTGAAAGAAAATAATTATCGAAACCAACGCTTTATGAAAGTTCATTTTACGAGATTTCTTTTCTTCTTTTTACTGCTATCAAAGGTGACTTTTGCACAAGAGCAAGACAATGCTGCGGTTCTAAAAGCGATATTCACCAAATATTACGCAAACGAAAAAGTCATTGCCAAAGGCAGGCTGCAATTGCTAAGTTTTTATTGCAAAAAAGCACCGAACAATGAGGAAGTTTTGGAAGTTATTTCTAAAAATGAACTCCTTAAAAAAAACAGTGCTGAAATTAAAAAGCAAATCGTCAACAACATCGACGAAGATTGGTCAGCGGCATACAATGCCCTGTTCAATAATCAGAATCAATATCTCAAAAGTAAAGTCAATAATTGTTTGTCCTTTGAGGACTATCAAAAGGTATCCGATCAGTATGGCGAAAACAACCAGCGGCTGATGATCGTGAGCAAACCAATCTATTTCGACAGCAACAATTTCGCCTTGGTCAAAGTGGCGTTCTACCGAAGCATCGAACACAACAGCGGCAGTTACCTTTTATTTGAAAAAACCAACGATATTTGGACGATTAAGGATTACTTAAATGTTTGGTCGACCTAACTAATTTTAAAAATCTGCGCATCTGCGGTCAAAAACAATACAATGAAAATTAAAGAAATCCTTGCCATACTCGAACAAATGGCCCCATTGGCATATGCAGAAGATTTTGACAATGTCGGACTACTAACCGGAAGTGCCGATTCGGAAGCGAACGGCGTCTTGGTTTGCCACGATGCGCTAGAAAATGTGATTGATGAAGCAATCGCTAAGCACTGTAATCTCGTCGTCTGCTTCCACCCTATTTTATTTTCAGGTTTGAAGAAAATTACAGGTTCCAATTACGTCGAGCGGGCGATTATCAAAGCGATTAAAAACGACATTGCGATTTATGCCGTGCACACCGCTTTAGACAACCACCAAAACGGCGTGAACCATATTTTCGCAACTGCTTTGGGTTTGAAAGACATCAAAATCTTAATTCCAAAACAAAATTACATTCGAAAACTCATCACGTATACGATTGCCGAAAATGCAGAAGAAGTGCGCAACGCATTATTTGATGCCGGCGCAGGCACTATCGGAAATTATGAAAATTGCAGCTTCTACTCGCAAGGCATCGGAACTTACATGGGCAACGAAAACAGCAATCCAGAAGTAGGCGAACGTTTCGAGTTTGTAGAAAACAACGAAATTAAAATCGAAGTCACTTTTGAAAAACACCTCGAATCGAACATTCTAAAAGCACTTTTCAAGCATCATGTGTATGAAGAAGTCGCTTACGAAATATATGAACTCCAAAACAAATACCAAAATATCGGTTTGGGCGCGATCGGAACCCTAGAAAAACCTATGCCCGAAGAAGAATTTTTAAATTTCGTAAAAGCCAAAACGCTGGCACCGGGAATTCGACATTCGCATTTCATTGGGAAAAACATCTTTAAAGTCGCCGTTCTAGGAGGCTCGGGCAGCTTTGCAATTAAGAATGCGATACAAGCCGGTGCCGATGCTTTTTTAACAGCTGATTTGAAGTACCACAATTTCTATGAGGCTGAAAATCAGATGCTTTTAGCCGATATCGGGCATTTTGAAAGCGAACGTTATACAAAAAATTATATTGTTGATTTTCTTCAGAAAAAAATCCCTAATTTTGCCATCATTTTATCAGAAGAAAATACAAATCCTGTTAAGTACTTATAAAGATTATGGCGAATACAAAAGAAATGAGTGTTGAAGAAAAATTAAGAGCATTATACGACTTGCAATTAATTGACACGAGAATTGACGAAATCAGAAACGTAAGAGGTGAATTGCCTTTGGAAGTAGAAGACTTAGAAGATGAAGTTGCTGGTTTAATTGCACGTCAAGACAAATTGAAAAAAGATTTGGAGCATGTTGAGGAGCAGATTAAAGTAAAGAAAAATGCGGTTGAAGACCACCAAGTGGCGATAAAAAAATACACCAAACAACAAGACAGCGTTCGCAACAACCGTGAATTCAACTCGTTGACCAAAGAAGTGGAATTCCAAGAACTCGAAATCCAATTGGCGGAAAAGCAAATCAAAGAATTCAAAGCTTCAATGGAACACAAGAAAGAAGCAATCTCAGGTTCTAAAGAAAAACTCGAAGCTAAAATGCTTCACTTGAAACATAAAAAAGCGGAACTCAGCGACATCATGTCTGAAACGCAAAAAGAAGAAGCCTTCCTTACCGAGAAATCCGCGGAATTCGAAGCACTAATCGAAGAGCGTTTGCTAAAGGCTTACAAAAGAATCCGTTCTAGCGTTCGTAACGGTCTTGCCGTTGTATCGATCGAAAGAGGCGCATCAGCGGGTTCGTTCTTTACGATTCCACCGCAGACGCAAGTAGAAATCGCCGGGAGAAAGAAGATCATCACCGACGAGCATTCAGGAAGAATCCTAGTGGATACTTCACTAGCCGAAGAAGAAAGAGAAAAAATGGAGAAATTATTCTCCTTGATTTAAATAAACAAGCCTCGATTGTCGGGGCTTTTTTTATACCTAAATATGGCATCCCTCATTGCAAAATCGATTGGTTTTTACATCAACATGCTTAGTTACGTAGCGCCCAAAAAAGCATTCGATATTGCGTACGCCTTTTTCAGCAACCCAAGAGATGGCCGATTGAGCACTAAAGATTTACCACAATTTCTGCAACATGCCAAGCGGGAAACCCTAGAAGAAAATGGGCACACGATTCAAACCTATATCTGGGAAGGCGATGAAACGATAGTCCTTTTGGCACACGGCTGGGAAAGCAATGCATCGCGCTGGGAAAAGCTGTTGCCACATCTGCTTGAAACCGGAAACACAATCATTGCGATTGACGCACCGGCGCATGGTTTGTCGAGCGGCAA
>JANPJB010000042.1:0-50963 GCA_031425295.1 Flavobacterium sp.
AATCAATGAAGTAAAAAACAAAGTATTAAATATTTATAACGTGTAACATGAGTACAACAGAAGAAAAAATCGACATCGAAACATTATCTACTCAAGAGCTAGAAGCTTTGGTAGCAAAAAGAAAAAAGAATGAAGCTGCGAAGCTTGAAAAAGAGAAAAGAGAATATGAAACCCACCGCGACGAAACTGTTTTCAAAATCATCAAAACAGTTCAAACATTAGCTGAAGAGTTATCTGGTTTCAAAATTTTCTGCCATATCGAAATGGATAACCAAGCCAAGAAGCTTGAGGAATATGGTAAAATCAGAAGCAATAGTAAAGGTGGTTTCAGCATCACAAACTCCGATGATACAATGCGTGTAACACGTCGTCGCGATACTGAACCGGTTTGGGATGAGCGCGCAAGCAAAGGAACTGATCTTATTAAAAGCTTCTTAGGCGACACCATTAAAAAGAAAGACCAGTCATTGTACGAGATCCTTATGAGTTTCTTGGAACGCAACGAAAAAGGAGATCTGGAATTTGCTCGAGTGATGGATTTATACAAACACGAATCCAAGTATCAGGATCCACGTTGGCAGGAAGGACTTCGCCTGATTAAAGAAAGTTTCAGTAACCATTTAAAAGGTTATGGATACGAGTTTAAAATCAAAGGCGAAGATGGTAAATGGGAAAGCCTATTGTTGAACTTTTCAAGTATCTAATCATGGAGAAGCTCTTTCAACTATTAGAGGTTTTAAAAATCTTGCTATTTGGTTTTACAGTCATCTTCTGCGGTTTTTTCGTGTCCATTTGGTTTGGTGTTTTTAAAAACTGGTTTTTAAAAAAAATGGAAGATCTCAATAGTAGATTCAAAGATAAATAGTTGGGTTAACTATTTCCCAGATGGCGGAATTGGTAGACGCTTGACCACTAGATGTCGGTTGATCACGGTAGCACCTGGTAACTAACGTTCGTGGATTGAATTAGGAAATTCAAAATGACATCATCTAGGTTCGAATCCTAGTCTGGGAACAAATTACAATAATCGGTAATAATTTAAATTATTACACAAAAACGGAATACATGACATCAACATTTTTAAAGAATAAGTCTGCTGAGTTTTTCAGAGGAAAACAAGCCAAAGTAATTACCAAACAACGCAATATTGCTGGAGAAGAAATTCACAAAGATAAAATTGTAACCATTATTTGTAAAAGCAGTAGGGATAAAATTTCACTTGATATAAAGTCTAAAAGCGGAATTGTGATTCATGGTGTTTGGTGTGAATATTTAGAACTTCAGGACAATTAATATGAAAACAACAACACAACCTCGCAAGCCTATTATTTTCTCAGGCAATGGTTCTGCCATCGACAACTACTTTTCTGATCAACCACAGCAAGAAAATAAACCTGAGAACTGGGGAAGCTTCACGAAGTCAAAACCCGATCCTTCCAAAAGAAAAGTCTTGTTTTCAATGATGCACCAACTGCAATGGACAAAGCCATCAGTTAAACATGGTGATGTTCCAGACCTTGAACGCTTGAGTAATTTTTTGCAGAGCAAACGTTCACCAGTTCAAAAACCTCTGAGAAATATGACACCGGAAGAGGTCGAAAAAATCATCAGTGCATTTAAAGGAATACTAAAATCAACTTATAAATAATGGATACACTTCAAACAATACAGGAAATTAGATCACAATTTTACTGGATAACATTCGGAAGTTTTGTGCTTGGATTTGGAGTGAGTCTAGTCTCTGTTATGTATATCTACATAGTTGAGGCAACAAAACTCAGAGTAAAAATGCAATCACTATGTCCTCACAAAAACAAAGGTACTTATGTAAATTCTACTACGCCTTGCTGCGAAACAACTACTGAGACATGTCTCGACTGTGGTAAAGTATTGTCAAACGTAACTGACTGCCGATGAAAATAGATCTTAGACTTTCAGCAAAACAACTCAACACGTTAGTATTTTCATTTAATACGTTAACGGATATTCCAACCAATAGCAGGGATGTTAGAGTATCACGAAGCATACTTGATAAAGTAATGCTCAAGTTTAGAAAAAAACATGCAGAGGTTCATAATGCGCATGCAACATTTTTTTCAAAGCCTAAGAAATACAAGTTCTCTCTTGAATATTATGAGGCTCATTATTTGGAAAATTTCGCCAAAATTATGGATGAGTATCCAATGAATGACTATGACCGGAACGTATTGCGGTTAATCAAAACAAACCTAAACCAACAATTAGCATGATACAACTCACAACATATCGTGTTAAAGGAAAAGACATCGGTCTTGAGTTTCTTTTTAAATATGATTTAACTGGCAGTTTGAAAGAGTTTCATATCGTGGATGGAATTCTCGATGAGAAACAAATTAACTGGTTATTCATGGGCTATTTGCCTAATGATATTGATGTGTTGCCATTCACTACTAAAAAAGAATTGAATCATAATTTACTGGTTAGATTTCCTGCAACCGAAAATCGGTTTCTGGTTCATTGGTTCAAAAACAAAGAAATGCAGAAAAAGTTTGAAATCGAAAAGTCTCCTGCAGATTTGTCCTTTGAATCATTCTGGAAGCTATACGATTACAAGGTTGACAAGTATCAGGCAGAAAAGTATTTTAATAAGCTCAAAGAGGCTGATATTATAAAACTGTTCCTTTCTATTCCAGAGTACAAAAAGTTTCTTCAGCGTAAGAATATTGCACCAAAATACCCATCGACATACATTACACAAAGAAGTTTCTTAGACGATTATTCAAAATTATAATTTAATACAAACACCAATGACAACAATTAAAGTAGAAGCCCCAGAAGGGCATGTATTTGATTCATTCAATGAATCAGAAGGAGTAATCAGGTTTAAGCCTGTTCCAAAAGAAATTAAGGAACGCGTCAAAACATTCGAAGATGCTTGTGCGGTTCTCAATATTCCTGTTCCTCAGTTTAGCACTCCAGTAACATCCGATGATAGAGCAGTTATTGCCTTTCAAAAGTTAACAATTATCATTCGTGCACTCAATGAAGTTTGGGAACCAAACTGGGGCAACTATGATGAAAGTAAATACTATGCTTGGTTTAAATTCCAAAAAGGCAGCGATAAGTCTTCGGGCTTCGGGTTCTCGTGCTTCGATTGGACGTGCTCGAACGCGAATACGGATGTCGGCGCCCGCCTTTGCTTCAAAACATCAGATTTAGCAGTTTATGCTGGGCAACAATTTACAGATTTATACAAAGATTATTTAACACTTTAATACAAACACCAAAATGAACAACATCAAAACATTTGAAGATGCGTGTGTAGCATTGGGTATTTCAACTGAAATCCCTGATTTTTCAACCTCACCAGAAAAGCATCGTAATGCACTAATTGCGCATTACAAATTAGTAATCATCAACGAAGCGATCAACAAAGGTTGGGAGCCAAACTGGGGCAACTGGGACGAACGTAAATACTATCCTTGGTTTGAATTTCAGGAAGGTAGCGACAAGTCTTCGGGCTTCGGGTTCTCGTACGACGATTGGACGATCTCGGACACGGATACGGCTGTCGGCGCCCACCTTTGCTTCAAAACATCAGAGTTGGCAGAATATGCCGGAAAGCAATTTATAGAGCTTTACAAAGAATATTTCATCCACTAATTTTATTTCAAAATGAACAACATCAAAACCTTTGAAGATGCCTGTAATAAACTAGGCATTGATCCAGCAGAATTTCACGTTTCTTATCCTGAAAAATTAGGAGACCAATATGGTAAATCTATGGCTGCTCATGCAAAACTAACTGTAATTACACTTGCCTTAAATGATGGTTGGGAGCCAAATTGGGGAGACTTCAGTGAGTATAAATACTATCCTTGGTTTGAATTTGAAAGAGCCAGCGACAAGTCTTCGGGCTTCGGGTTCTCGTCCGACGGTTGGTCGGTCTCGCGCACGTCTGCGACTGTCGGCGCCCGCCTTTGCTTCAAATCAAAGGAGTTGGCAAAATATGCTGGACAACAATTTATTGAGCTTTACAAGGAGTATTTTGTAAACATGTAAATCAATTGGGTTGTGTGATGTATGTGCTGTAGTCTTCAGGCTTCAGGTTCTCGTACAACGATTGGACGAACTCGAACACGAATACGAATGTCAGCGCCCACCTATGTTTAAAAATACAACATCACAAACCTTGCTCGCATAGCAAAAAAACACAATTTAAAACGGCTTTTTAGTAGTGAAAATGAAAGAGAGCCAATTAAAGCAAAGGCATGAAAAGAAAAGCCAATCTATATCAAAAAATAATATGAGTTCACTTAAAATAGACCAAACTAAAGCTTTCGTACAATTACAACCTCTCTCCCAGCAGATGATTTTAAAGCGCGTCAACCGTATTCAGATTGAAGATGCGATAATTATTGCTAGGACTATTGGAATTGAAAAATGGAAAGAGCAAACACCACTCCAGGAGCGTTGGAAAATGATAGTGATTGAGATTGTTGAAAATGATAATAATGCCATCAAATAAAAAATTATCATACTACTATCATAAATATTTTTTGATGTTTTAAAAAAAATTGTATGTTTGTCATGCAAAATTACTAAAAGGTACATCCTTTTAAATCTTTAATTAACAATAAGCGAAGCCTCGCCACGATGAAGGAACAGGTGACTGTCCTAATCTTACCTTTTGGTAATTTTGCACATCCGAAGCGAGGCTTTCGTGCGTTTAAAATTTTCTGATATGCAAAAAGAAGATTCAAGACCAGTTCAGTCTATAAATGAGCACTCAGAGGTTATGACTTTTCAATTTTCGGAAAGTAAACAACCTGTTCGTAATCTTATTTTGGAGAATAAACCTTGGTTTATTGCTAAAGATGTTTGTGATGTTTTGGGATTATCAAATTCAAGACAGGCAATTTCTTCATTAGACGATGACGAAAAGGGTGTAACTAAAAGTGACACCCTTGGTGGAAAACAGCAGTTATCGATTATTTCAGAAAGCGGTCTTTATGCTTTAATCTTACGAAGCAATAAACCTTATGCTAGAACTTTTCGAAAATGGATTACAAGTGAAGTCATACCAACTATTCTAAAAAAAGGTATTTATGCGATGAACAATAATCGGTATCATGATAATTTCATGGATGCTAGGAATGTTCCGTATACTACGGTTATTTTTAATGAAACTCCTGTTAGAACAATTACTGTAAAAGACATTGCCTACTATTCATTAAACGACTATCACGCTGCCATCAAGAGCAGAACTACTGCAAATCAAGCTTCAAAAAAGCTAAATAAATTGCAACCATTAGCCGTTAAGATTTGGTTATTTGGTAACACTCATCCTGCGTGGTTTACTACTTTGCAAGGATTACAACTTATCGCCTCTGGCTCTCGTGTATTTACTTCGTCTAACCAATTAATACTTTCATTGTAATGACTTGCATCCGGAAAAGATATTTTGTGTCACAAGGCGAGTTATTTAAGCTTTGGTCAGAGGTTGAGCAAATTCGTGATACTGAAAAGCGCGACGAATTTAGGGCATCATTCAAAAAAATAATGAGTGAAGCTCAAGAAGTTAGATTAGTTGTAGAACCAAAAACAAAATAAGTATGAGCACACATAGAAATCCAATTGGTTTTAAAGTAACCGATAACAAGATTGCAGTTTTTGAGCCTCTTGAAGATCAAAAAGGACAGCTAAACGAATCAGATATTCAAAAGGTTAAAGCTGTTTTTGAACTTGCACAGTTTATTATCGAAAGAATGAATAGCCTAGCTACTAGCATTGTAAGAAACAATAAGTTTTCGGATCATAATGCCGAACGAATAAATGAAAAGTGCGATAAGGTTTATATAAAATATTTCGAACCGAATTAATTAATTTTTAAAAGCCGCTCAAAGTGGGCGGTTTTTGTTATTTTTAACAACAACTTAAACTAAATATTATGAAAAAGCCAAATAAAAAATGGATAATAATTGGATTAATACTACTAATTCTATGGGTTATAGGTAAGTGTATTAGTTCCGAAACAAAAAGCGATAAAACATCCGCACAGGAAGAAAAAACATTCAATATGGATAGCCTGATTTCTGAAATTAAAAAAGATAAATCTTTTGATATTAAGGATGTTTACTACAACAAAAAAGATAGTAGTCTAAATATTGCCATTACTAACAAAGGTAATGTTATCAAAAAACATGACTATTCCGCTAGATATTTTAATACAATGTTTTACTTAGATAGCGTTGCTAACATTGAGGGTGTTTATTTATATGAATATCGAAAAGGAGAATCTTTTGAAAAGAATGACTATAAAGAAACCCTTGATGGGTACGGTCAAAGATTAGCAAGATACAGACAAAAGTTTGATAAAAAGTTTTTGAGTTCTTGGGATGGTTCATGCCGACCTGTAGAAAGTTATTTGAAAAAAGTATTAAACGATCCTTCCAGCCTTGAAATTTCAAATACTTATAATAACGGAATGAATAAAGATAGCACGTTTGCTATAAAGACAGTATTTAGAGCCAAAAACCAATTTAATGCTACAGTCGTACAAACAATTTATTGTAACGTTGATTTTGACGGAAATCTTTCAGAAGTAAATATTGAATAATTATATGTCATCAAATAATTAAAACCCGCTACATGCGGGTTTTTTTATGCTCAAAAACTTGGGTTGCATCGTGTTATAATTTTCATATAAATTTGTGATATGGCATACAACAAGATTAATTACTATAAAAAAGCCCGTCAGATCATTGCCCTTTACAAAACTGTAAAGAATGAGGATATGCCTGATACTGAAATTGTGCGTCGAATTTTTCCACAGCATAACGTGTTTTTATCCTATCGTCAATGGATGAATATCAAAGGAACACCTATTCCTTCTGAAATACCAACTAATCAGCTTAATCTGTTTGCTGCATTTGACCGTTAAACGTAACGGTTACTTCTCGTGGTTCCTGCACAACAAAGCATTCCTCAAATTCGGAACTAAACATCAATTCTCTAATACGTAGACCAAGTTCATTTTTATTGCGACTTCTAGCGCTTATTCGATTTAATGGTTGAAAGTAATCCATGTGCCATCCCTGAAGTATCGCTACAACCTTTTGTTCAATGTCATAATACTCTAAGGCTTTTTGTTTTACATCATTTGGAGTAAGACTACCACTCTGACTCATAGTTGAAAAAAACAGGGTAATTTCTATATTTGGCGTTCCTAGCTGATCGTTTCCTTGCAACTGGCTGTAAGTAGTATCTGGAAAATCAATCAGCATTCCAGGAAAGAAACTTGTTGTCGCGAACTTTTCATCGGCCCACTGTCCTAAGTTTTGTTCTATAAACTTTATTGCCGGCATTTCGGATTTAAACTTCGCTTGCAAATCTAATATAAACTGACTGTAAAATGAATCCATTATTTGATAAATATAAGTTGTAAAACTCTTGATACTTCGCGCTCAATGGCTCGATTTAGAATAGGGCTATCATTGCTATGTATAGGCATGAATTGACGTTGCGGGATGTCCATTTGTCTGCTATGTGACTTTACTTGATGCTGACCGCTTTTGTGCGTTAGGGTTTGCATTCTTTCTTTACCTGTTTTGGTAAATTTTCCCGTGCCTGATTTAGTTTTACGATATTGGTTTCGTGTATGCGCCTTTATCGTTACGGTTCCTTTAAAACCCTCGTTGTGTACTTTTGCGTATGCCAGTTGGTTCAATATCGTTGCTTGACCTGGTTGAGTAGAGTAATAGTTTCCAGCTCTCAATGCGCCACTTTTTACCAACGTAGTACCTTTACTACTACTTTTTTTCCAACGTTTAAATGTAGCTCCCTGAAAACCTCCTGCTCTAAAGTTACCATCTATAAACCTCAAAGCGATATTACCTGCAGTACTGGGAAACTTCATCATTGCATATTGCTCAAGCTGACGGGCTTTGTTTTTTAGCAATGTTTCAAACTCTTGAGGTGTCATATAAAAAAACTTTGTATATTTGTACTCTAAATGAGTAAATTATGACTCTAGAAGCGTATTATATCGCTAAAGATAAATTGCAAGCTCCTGATGGTTTAGACGCTTTCCAAAGAAAGGAATGGTACTCAGAACAAATTCAGAACTTACAAAGAGAACTTAACAATGACGACTTAAATGTTGTCCTTGAAGAGCAACGTAATTGGCAACAAAAACTACAATCTGCTCACGTTTAAATTTCCTCCATTTGTACAAAGTAGGTTCCGCTACCACGATCATCAAAATTTACTACTTTAAATTTTTGTCCAGCCTTAAAAAGAACTTCATTTTCTCTTGGATGTCTTGATACCTTTTCAATAATTGCACCCGTTTTAGATTTTATTTCAAAAAGAACATTTCCTTGAAAAGATTCTCTTTCATCATAAGAAGTTGAAAGAAATGCTTTTTCAATGTAAGGTTTTTTATTAAGAAAAGCCTTTTTATAAGAGTCCATTACCTTACTGTCTAAATCTACTCCTCGGTACACGCTTCCAATATACTTGTCTGGAATTTCATCTATTGCTTTATTTAAAGTCTTTGTAAATGCATGAAAAAAATCTTTTGTGAGACCACTTTCAGAATCGTACTCATTAAAGATGCCTCTATTGAAAGAGTTTACTTTTTTATAAAAAGCACCAGAATACATGTTTACCGTATTTATTTTTTCGACATTTATATTTGGATAAGCACTTTTGACTTTATCATTTAATTCTCTTTGGTTTTTATTGAAAGCTTCTGATTTATAAAGTGTTTTAAGGTCTTTTTCTTGATCGATGTTGCTATTTATCCTATAAGGATGATTCTTATTAAATATTTCCTTTGTAATTCCAACATTGTTATCAAAGATGGTTCCCTTTACTAATGGGTCAACGGCTTTGTTTGCCCATTCAGAGTTATTCACAGGGTCTACACCGGAAGCTTTGCCGGGAATAACAGTACATCGACATCCCCATGATAAAGGAGTATATAAACGTTTCCAAATAGGATCGGATTTTGGCGCCGTGAACTTATCAAATAATTTGTGTTCCAGTCTTACTCGATTATCTCCAACAGTTGTAAATTGTAAGTATTCAGAATCAAGTGTTTCCCATTTGTTGGCCATGATGGCAGATTGCACCGTCATATCATATTCGACCTTCATATAGCGCTGGTTAAAAATTTCGCCCTGGTCTGCTACCACTTTTTTGAATGCTGCAAAACTTAGCACTGTCCCATTTTCTCCAATCATTAAATCTTTATAATGCTGGATTTGGAATAGTGTTTTTGCCATACTAAAGTCATACAAATTTAACTTTAGAGCATCAGCCAATTTTCTCTTGGTATCATCTTCTGGAAAGCTATCGCCCCCAAGTCCGTTGTTGAGAGCTTGCACCAACTGATTAGCCGTTTTTTTATAAAGCTCATTGGTATCAATCTCATTGCCATCAAGAAGCTGCTGCGCTAAATCAGTATAAATCGCATCCCACTCTTCAGCATCACCTAAGTCTTGCAAGTCATGAGTAATGGCACAACCACATTGATTGCTATATAATTGTTCTAGTTGCCCAACTAGTGTTGGGCGCGGTCGAAAAAATCGGCTAAGTTTTTAGCAAAAAAATCAAAAAGGTTTTTCTTTTTAGGATCCATTAGTTTAGGGTCTACTTTCTTTTTGGTTCTTGGCTTTTGTCCTGGTACTTTATCTGAGTTTGGTTCTGGCTCCTCTTCCTCTTCCTCGACATCCATTTTGGCTTTCAATTCATCATAGTTGTCTGGCTTTGGAATACCATAAGTATCATAGTAATATTCATCACTTACAGGTACTTTTGATGAAACAAAGGTGTCAATTTCCATCCTAGTTTTTAACTCGTTTAGATCAATCTCTTTTTCATAGATAAATTTTCCTTCAACATTGTAACCGTACGAGCGTAATATATTGATGAACTTTTCTGAGTTCAACATGTTGGCCACAAAAGCTAAATCACTCTTCGTGATTTCCATTTGACCATCGCTGTGCACTTTTGCTTGAGCGTATCCAGAACTCTCAGAACTTGAGGTGGTTTCAGTATTACCCAGGATAGCAATACCCATTTCTTGATTACAAGCATCTTTAAGCGATAATTGAAGCTTTCCATCGCCATTAGTCGTTTTGCCATCAAGCATTTCGAATTCGGCTTGTTTAGGAATCATCATTGCAAGTGATGATCCGCTTTCGTCAAGAATAGTTTTTAATTCGGTTCTTGTTTTGGTATCGTAGGCATCATACTTAATAACACGCACAGGTTGCCCAAAAATCTCAACGTATTGAGCCCAATCTCCAAAGTTGCCACGTTTGTATATGGCGTACATAGAACAGGCTAATAATAGCCCTAAATCGTTTTTCTTACCAATAACCCAAACCATCGGTAAATCTTCAATCTTGTAACCAGTTTGCTCCGATATGCTATATTGCGATTTTGAGATTAGACCTTTTTCTGGCTTGATGTGTTTTCTTGCAATTTCATTGAAACAAAACTCTTTGCCGATGATGAACTCAACACCAGAGATTCCCCAAAACTTACTTTCAATCAGTTTGGTAATTAACTCACGACCGTGTTCACCATTTATTAAATTGGTAACATCATCAATTTCTTTTCCTGCCTTGTCGACAAACTTTAGGCTTTTATTTAGGACGTTATCAATTCTTTTTTGAATGATTCCTCGTAAGTAACCGTCCATCGAATAGATATCGTAATACAGATCATACAGCAGAACTCTATTAGGAAAGTGAATTGCTTCAGCATTTACAACCGCTGATTTTAAACTGGCAATATCTTTAGCCTGACGATCAGGAGAAACTAATGTGATATCGTTTACAATAATTTGAGGTTGATTTTTTACCTCTTCATCTCTTTTCTTTGCCATTTTTAAAATCTTTGTGTTCGTTTAACATTTGAGGACCAACTGACGGGGGTGTTGTCGCTTTCATCGATATTGGGTGTATCGGGATTGTCAACGGCGTATGGCCAAGCAGGATTGAGATAACCGTCTCTAATTTCAGTTAGCCATCCCGGATTGTCTTTTGTACCAATCATCATTTCGTAATCTTCACGAAATAGATCTACACTTACGTTTGGATTTGCCTTACGAACTAGCCAGTATGATGCAATAATCTTGACACACTTCTTTAAATTTTCATCAACAACAGTTGGACTTACAGCAACAACTGCAGGCGTATCTCCAACTGCTGCAACAGCATCAACTCCAAAAAGGGCTTTTAAATCATATTTAAATAAATAGGATTTACAGAAAGCTTCAGCAGCTTTTATTTGGGAGATAACTTCGCTTTCGTCGCCTCTGACGATTTCGCCAATTATTTCAGGGTATAACTCAGTTTCTAATTCTTGAGGTTGTACTAACATATATTATAATTTATGTTTGTTGGCTTTACGAGCAACCATTTGAATTCCGCCAGTTGCTTGTGTGGCCACTTTATTTTTTATGATGCTGACAGCGCCTTCTACACTATCGGGTCCGTCCATTAATTTTGACTTTATGTTGAAGCTTAAAAATTGCGCTTTCAATCTCATCATGTGAGGATTTTCGCTTTCAGTTTTGTTAAACTTCAAATGTCCAAGCCTATTCAATGGCTCTAGGTTCCCTTCAATACGAGAGTATTTTTCAGGCTTTTTTCTATCGTCTGGTGTAATTGGCAAGTGTAGATTTCTCTCGGCTCCAATCGAGTAAATTAAAGGCAATAGTACTTGCTCATAAAATGGATCCTGGAGCGAGTTGTTTTCGATATAAATATTAATTGGATCTACACCTGCTTTTACACAAATTACGTAGGCTTCAAACAGGCATTGTATAAAATTGGAGTTACTCATTTGGTCAACCCAAGCCTTATAAATTCCATAATCCAACCCTTTCAATCCTACAATTACAACTGATTTGCTACTGGCGTTTGAACGGTCTTTGTTTGATGTTGCAGGGTCGGCGTAAATTACAACATGATCACAATGGCGAAGTTGTGGCAATACCTCTTCAATTAGTTCTTTGAATGTATCACCGCCATCCATCGGATTGTTAAAGTATTCCTTTTGGCTAGACTCAAAAGAAATTGAGTTTAGAACTCTATCAATATTCTCTTCAGTATTCTTTTGTGGCCACGTGCTTTTTCCATCGGCTCCACGTACATTAACTACCTCCCACTTGTCGGCTTTTTTACCCATTTCGGTAATGCAGCAGTATTTTGAAATAATATTACCACAAGCAATAAGCAATAGTCCTGTGCTGATGGAACGTGTTGGAATAAGCGCTTGCTCTATCCATTTTACAAGTTCTTTGACGCGCTCCTGGTTGCGGCATAGTTCATCTGTATCGATATCATCGATTAATATAACATCCGGTCGTTTTGCATCGTTTCTGGTACCACGAGGTGATTGTCCTGCACCAATGGCTCTGAAGGCAACTCCTTTGCGTGTCTTGAATTCGTTGCTTTCCCAAGAGCCTATGCGTTTTTGAGTTCCATAGTCATTGATCAAACGATTATTTCGCTCAAGGTTTGCTTTGTATGGCAGCAATAATCTTTCAGCATTGTCGGCACTATTCGACACTAACAAAATATTACTCTTTTTGCCAGTCAAAGTGAGCTTTAATACTTCCATCATGGTTCGTGCTGACTTCGACAGCTCACGCGCCCAAGAACGTACTAGATAAAGCTCATCTTTTGACATGACTAAGCGTGTAGACTTCTTATGAAAGTCAGCAGGTTCGCTTGTATAGTAGTTAGGGAAATAGTAAGCAAACCATTTTTCGTCATCAGCTTCGAGCTCTTTCATTCTCTTGAGCTTTTGTGCTGATGTTTCAGCTAAGTCAATAGGAGTTGCATTGTCGAGGTTTTCACAGTACTCTCGCCATTGTTCTAAATATTCTCTATTGCTTATTTTTTTTGCCATTAAAGTTTTGAGTTAATAAACTCATCAAGGTAATTTTTGAAAAGCCGTGCATCAGACAAGTCGATTTGCTGAATGAACGTTAGTAACTTTGTTCCAACTTCTACATATTCGCCCAGTCCAATTTCAGTTTCAAGTCTTTGAATGTTGGCAGTGATTTTTGACATTATATCAGCTTCTCCTCCAGTTGGAATTGGTTTGTCTCTTTGTGCGATGTTTTCATTCAAAGCTTCTAGTTGGTTATACCAATGCACCAATTGATTTTGACGAGTAGTAAGTAAGCTTTTGCGAAGTTTTTCCCAACCATATTTTTCAATCCAGGATCCAACTGTTTTCTCACTAACCTTAACGCGTTCCGCTATTTCCTTTGCAGTGATACGCTCGCTAACATATAGTATGCGTGCAAACTCTCTTTCTGCATCTTTACTTAAACCCATTTTATAGCTGTTTTATAGGGCAAAATTGGACGAAAAACCCCCGTAAATAAAAAAGTCGCGCAAGGATTGCACACTTATTTTGAGACAGTTAACAAACGGCGGAAGTTTGCATCAACAATAAGATGTTGTATATAAATGGCTGATAAGTTAAAAAAAATTGACAAAGAGTTTTGCTTAACGGATAATTCGGTAAACGTTTATGGTTATCGTTTGTTGACGGAAGGATTAAAACTTGATCAGTTCAAAAAAAACCCGATCGGATTTATGATGCACGACCGCGAAGGTGGTGTACTCGTGAAGTGGGGAGACTTTAGAACTGATGGTGATAAATTGTTTGGTAAGCCTACAATTAATCTTTCGCATCCTAAAGGCGAGGACATCGCCGCGCAAGTTGAAAATGGTTTCATCAACGCAGCTTCTATGGGTAAGATTGTTTGCCTTGCCGCAACTGATGATCCTAAACTAAAAATCAAAGACCAAACTGGACCAACGGTAACTGAATGGTATCCTCGTGAAATCTCTTTTGTAGATATACCAGGAAACCATAATGCACTTGCTAACCTGTACGATGTTAATGATAATGAGTTGGACCTTGCTGATTTTATCAAATTAAAAAACCCAGATATGAGTAAAGTAATGTTGACTGCCGCTATGTTGACGGCAATGAACTTAAGCGACAACGCTACTCCGGAAGATGCTTCAAAAGCTTTTCAGGATTTAGTTGACAATGCTGCTAAAGTTCCGGGGCTTGAAAAAGACCTTTCAGATACAAAAGGCACTTTGGCTGCCAAAGAAAAAGAGTTGAATGACTTGCAAGATGCAACAATAACAAAAGAAGTTGAAAACCTTTTGGATGCTGGAGTTGAGGCAGGAAAATTTACAAAAGAAGCAAGCGCTAAGTTGAAAGAAACTTATGCTAAAAATCCAAAAGGATTGAAAGATCTTATCGATGTAATGCCAGCGCAAACATTGGTTACTGAAGCTGACAAAAATAAAGACCTATCTGATCTGGCGGATGTTGCTGGAAAAGATTGGGATCAACTTTATGCAGCCGGAAAATTAGAAGCAGTTAAGGTAAAAATGCCGGATCTGTATGCTACACTACGAAAAAACAAATTCCCTGATTTAAAAGAAGACTAAAAAATGGCAAATCCAAAAGTACCACAAGAGTTATGGAGCTCTTACATCGTAGAGAAACTACGTAGAACAAATCCACACATTGCATTGTGCGTTGACGAAAGTCAGTACGTAAAAGGCGGTTCTATTGTTTACTTGCCTCAGGCAGGAGCAAAACCAACTGTAGTTAAAAACCGAGCTTTCGGAGCGGCTACAGCTGTACAAAGAGGTGATACTGCAGTTATGTATGCGCTTGACGTATTCACAACTGATCCAACGGCAATCACATGGGGAGAGGCTATGGAATTGAGCTACGAAAAAACTGATTCTGTTTTGGGAGATCATACCGATACGCTTGCTGAGGCAATTGGAGATGAGTTGGCTTTCAATTGGATCAAAGGAGTTAAACCGGCTGTTGGTGGTGGAACTACTACCGAGTATATCCCAGTTGGAAGACGTATCGCAACTACAGGAGCGTCTACAGCAGTTAATACTGTTGATGGACAAACGGGAACTCGTAAAGCTTGTACTGCTGCTGAACTTGATGCTGCACAGGCGCAGTTCAACAAAGACAACGTGCCAAAAGAAGGCCGTTACTGTATGTTTGAAAGCTATATGTTCAAAGAATTTCAAGCTTCTTTGACTGCTAATCAAATGGCAGCATTCCAACAAACTGCTGACTTGGCGAATGGTGTTGTTGGGAAATATGCTGGATTCACAATCCTTGAGAGAAGTGTTGTGTTGGCATTCGCCACAGGTGGAACTCCAAGAGTACCAGGCGAGGCTTTGTCTGCAACTGACAACTTAGCTTGTTTGTTATGGCAAACCAAATCAGTAACTAAAGCGATGGGATCAACTGAGTTGTTCCAAGACTTTGGAAACCCACTTTACTACGGTGATATTCACTCTGGGTTGGTAAAAATGGGCGGGCGATGTCGTCGTGAAGACTGGAAAGGTATTGCAGTGATTCTGCAAGCTGCAACAGCTTAAGAACTTTTAAATTAAGTATAAACAAAGCCGTCATTCATAAGATGGCGGCTTTTTATCTTTTCACTAGTGCAAGAGTTAATTGATTTTATAATGGACTTCTTAAAAAAGTTCAGTCCATATATAATTGGTGGTGCCATTGGTGCTGTTGTAGATAGAATGCGTAAAGAGATGACTTGGTTTGTTTTCTTTAAATCAATGGTGATATCAATATTCATATCTATATGCGTGGGTATTGTCTGCAAAGACTATTTCCAAATCAAAAGTGAGAACCTAATTTTTGTGTTCTGTGGAATATCAGGCAGCTTTAGTAAAATAATCCTTGATGAATTTGAGCAAATTATAAAGATGGCTTCGGTTTATGTTAAAGCCAAAATAGGAATCACTAAAAAACAATCTGATGAGTAGAACCGGTAAAGACATTAAAAATATTTTCATTCACTGCACAGCTGGTTATTCCGGTGTTGAAGGAATGAAAAAGTTTTGGAAATCACTCGGATGGAATTCTCCAGGATATCATTTAGTGGTCGACCTAAATGGTAATGTGATAGTTGTGCAGCCATTCTCTTTGTTTTCAAATGGAGTGAAAGGTTTTAATACCAATGCTATTAATATCTCCTATATCGGTGGTGTTGAAAAAGCAAATGTCAACAAAGCCGCTGATACCAGAACTGAAGCACAAAAGCAAGGCCTGATCAAAGCCATAAAATTAGCAATTGAATGGATAGAGTCTACTGGAGGATCTAAGAAGAATTTGTCGATCAAAGGGCATCGCGATGTTTCTCCAGATAAAAACGGAAACGGCATCATTGAGAGCTGGGAGCGCATTAAGGAATGCCCCTCTTTCGACGCGATACCAGAATACAAACACTTACTAAAATAACATGAAAAACATCAAAATAGTATTATTGGTATGTTGTGTTGTTTTGGCGATGACGTTGTTAGGATGTAAAAGTCAAACCAACGTTATACCGCCAAGAACAATAGAAACTACCAAAGAGATTACGATCAAAGAGGTAGTAAAAGACACCTTTTTTTCAGTAGAAAAAGACAGTAGCTTCTATAACGCTTATATCGATTGTATAAATGGAAAGCCTGTATTAAGCGCTGTAAAATCCAAATCAGGTAAAAATCTTCAACCACCAAAAGTTAAGATTGATGGTAATGAATTAAAAGTTGACTGTCAGTCGGAAGCTCAAAAGTTATTTCATTCTTGGAAAGAAAAATACATCAAAGAGAATTCTAATACTTATGAAACGGTACCACTATCAATAAAGTTACCATTAACAACGTGGGAAGCTACTCAAATATGGTTTGGCAGAATATTCATGTTCTTGTTATTATTACTATTAATCTTGGTTATTCTCAGACTTACAAAAAAAATTTAAAAATTAATTAAACTCAATTTAAAAATGAAAGCAGCTATATCAGCATTCTTAATCTTGGCGATAGATTATTTTACTCGTCACACAGCAAGCAATGAATGTCACATCACAAGTGATGAGAGAGTGTTTCATAACCTGAGCACCGCAAATTCCTTTGCCGTAGGTCTTGAAAACAAAACCGTTGAGTCTTTTACTCGTGCAGAAGTTATGGATGCTGAAAACATCGAAGTAACTGATGCAAAAATTGAAAACGGAGAGCCATTAACCTTGGCAACTTTTGATCCTGATACAACAGAATATGCCCATGCCTTGGAGTTGTTTAAAACTTTAGAATTGACGGCTGATTCAAACAAGAAAAAGGATATCTATCCAGCACTAGTAGCAGCTAAATTGGCGGCAGAAACTAAAACCGAAGAGTAAACATGGGACAAGGAACTGGAACGCCTTCAGTAAGCGTTATTGTAAACGGAAACAACCTACAACGCCAAATCAAAAAAATTGATGGCGTTCCGGGTATTGTTGCTACAACTACAACCAATATTGGAGTTGTAAAAGAGGTATATTCTTTGGATGATGCTGTTGATAAAGGCTATACGCTACTCGCAGAACCATTTTTATACAAAGCCCTGGAGTACTTCTATAATGAAGTTGGTGGAAGTATGAAAGTATATGTCATGGGTGTTCAAGATACTATGACATTGACGCAAATGGCGACTGTCAGTAATTCTAATGGAATTAAGAAACTCCTATTGGCTGGTAAAGACATAACGCATGTTTTTATCACTCGAGAACCAGCGGGCAGTTATGATCCAGGAGAGGAGTTTTTGGATGTAGATGTACCTGCAGCTATTTTAGCTGCGAAGACACTTCACCAATATCAGCAATCAATTAACCGTCCTTTTAGGTTGATTATTGATACCCGTGTTAATGATCTTGCTGCAGAATTGTATGAGCCAAATACGGCTAATAATACGTTTGTTTTACCAGTTCTTGGCAACGATGAGAATGGGAACTCACTTGGTATACTCGCGCTTGCTAGAGCTTGTAAATATGGTGCGCATGTAAAGATTGGAGACGGATTGAATGGGCCGCTAACAATTGCATCGGCGTACATCAAGGACAAAAAGATTGAAGACTTTTATCCAGAGGAGCTGGATAATTTTGCCGACGCCGGCTTCTGTGTAGTTCATCAAAGAGAAGGATCAGCAGGATACTATTTCGGGCGTGACAATACAGCCGGTAATGATGATTTCCGAATCTTGGTTCATGGGAATTTGATTGATAAAGCGCAAAGAATTGCTGCTGCCACTAATACGCCTTTTTTAGAAACGTCTGTAAGAATCAACGCTGATGGAACCATCAATGAAGCTGATGCGAAGTATCTTGAGGAAGTGACTAAGCAACAAATTTTGGCTCAAATGACTGGGCAAATTAGCGATGTCGATGTGATTATTCCAATAGATCAGAATTTGATCAACACGAGTAATTTGAATGAAACAGTAAAAATATTGCCTTTGGGCTATTTAACCTGGATTACTATTCAAATGGGTTTAACCTCTAATTTATCATAAGGTATGAATTTAAATATAACATCATCAGAATGTGCCTGGGCAAATTTTGAAGTAAAAATACTAGGTCGTCAAATTAAAGGCTTGCGCGGCTTTGGTTTAAAAAAAGAAAAGGATGTCGAGGAAATTTATGGTGAAGGAAACGAACCTATTGACATCAATGAAGGCAACAATAAGTATTCTGGCAGTTTAAAACTTTTAGGTTTTGAAATTGATGCCATGAATAAAATTGCAAAGATTGCGGGCTATGATGATTTAACGGAAGTTCCTCACGAGGTTGTTATTTTAACCTTATCATTTAAAAAGAAACTGGTAGATCCTTTGACAACTTATATTGTTCGTGGCGTAAAGTTCACGGAGTGGAGTGCCGAAATGGAGCAAGGCGCCAAGCATAGAGAAACTACGATACCATTTAAAGCGATGAGTATCTTCTAAAAAACATTCCCCCGATTTCGGGGGAATTATTTTCATTAAAAACAAAACACATGGCAAAAGACACAAAAGAGAGCGTATTCAGTAAAAGAATATCTCAAGAGAAAAAAAAGGAAACGAGAGTTCCAGAGTTGACTCCAGAAGTAAAAGCACTTTTTATTAAGCGCTTTACAGCTGAGAAGTATGCAGAGTTTGAAACTATGGCATCAGGCCGAAAACTGATCCATATTAAAGTGGATGATTTTCTTGCGGTTCTACGACCGCCTACCGCCGATGACCTTGGTGAGTACATGATGGCTATTGCTGAAAATGGAATGGCAAAGGCAGGCGCACAAATTGTAGACCAATTATGGCTTGATGGAGACCTTGAGCTTATTCAAGACGAAGACAACTGGTGTTCGGTTTTCCTTCAGATGAGTAATCTTTTAGAAGGCAAGAAAGGCGAATTTTTTCGCGGTTAGCCAAAAAGGTAGAGAGGACTTCAAGAAAAAGAAAGCTGACCTCGAAGCCATCACGGTCTTTGGAATGATGCAATTTGGCGCATCGGCATTGAAAGAATGGGGAGATGAACTCTTTTTCTATCGTACCGGAATAGCACTAGAAATTTGGGATAAAAAGAATCCATCGCTGTAATGAACAATACTATTGAGTTTGTTGTAAGAATGAAAAACCTAATGGGCGGGGAACTGGGGAAGCTCAGTTCAACCGCTCAAAGTTCTTTTGGCAAAATGGCAAAGCATGTGGATCAGGTTTCAACAAGAAACAAGATTTTAAACATGAGCTTTTCAGAACTCAGTAAACGAATTTCAGAAACAGAAAATACAATTCGAACATCCACTATACCAAGTCAAATAGCATTTGCGCGAAGAGAGTTAGCAGCGTTGCAGAAACAATCAAACAGCCATCAGGGTAATATTGGTGGCGGCATGGGCAAAGGTTCAAGTTCTGGAATAGGAATTGGCGGTGTAGCAGTGGGCGGAATGCTTGCTAATGCTGGTAGCAAACTTTTTGGAATAGTAACTGACGGTATTGGTGGTATTGTTGAAAAAACTTTTAGTAAAGAGCGTGCTGTTGCAGGTTTGACAACTTTTATAGGAAAGGAAGGAGCAAATGATGCCTATTCAAATATTCGTAAGGATGCTAGAGATACAACTTTTGAAACGGAATCTTTATTAGAAGTTAATCGGGCACTAATTTCTTCTGGACTTAATGCTAAACAGGCCAGAGTTGATACAATGAATTTAGCTAATGCTGTAACAGCAGTAGGTGCCGGAGATGATGTTCTTTCAAGAATGGCTGCCAATATGCAGCAGATTAAAACGGTTGGTAAAGCCACTGCGATGGACATCCGTCAATTCGGAATAGCTGGTATCAATATTTATGAAATGCTTTCTAAATCGACAGGTAAAAACATCAACCAGGTTAAAGAAATGGATGTTACTTACGAGCAATTATCCAAAGCGTTGGCGATGTCAGCAGGTAAAGGTGGAATTTATGAAGGTGCTTTGGCGGCACAGGCGAATACCAATTCGGGGAAATGGGATATTATTAAAGGTTCTTTCGGCGACGCAGCTGTTGACATTGGTGTTGCACTTACTCCAATATTTACCAAAATTCTCACGATGGCATCAAAAATTTCAGATTCAATTGGTCCTGCTTTACAAATGGCATCCCCTTACATAGATTATTTTGCAAATGGACTTACATCAATACTTGATTCAATTACACAAATAACATCTGGCACTAGCGGATGGTCTGATTATTTGGAAATTGGTAAAAACTATGTTTCTCAAATTTGGATGTTTATCAAGGATACTGGCATTCAATTATGGAATTTGGTGGCTTCAATCTTTCAATTTGTGAAAAATTCTGAAATACTTAAAGATATCTTTCGATTTGTAGGAGTGATTCTTGAAAATGTTTTCTACTTGGTTAAGATTATTTTGAGCGATATCCAATGGCTTTGGGACTCCATTATTAGTCCAATCTTGAATGCAATTGACAAGGCCTACAAAATGGCCAAAGAGTTCTTAGGATTTGGTGACAAAGAAATTTCTGTAAACACAACTAAGAAATTGGTTGGAATGCCAAAGCAAGATAAGGATTCCGCATTGTTTCAAAATTCAAAACTCAAAGCTTCAAACGAAAGCGCTGGGAAGTCAGCTGGTGAAACTGTAACCGGTGGCGGTCCCAAAGTAATTAATATTTCAGTAGGTAAGTTCTTTGATAATATACAGTTTGCGACGATGGACGGCAAAGAGAGCGCGTCGGAACTTGAGAAAGTAGTAATGGAGTGTTTAGGGAGAGTGGTTTTAAATGGAGCAAAATTAGTATAGCATGAATAATTTTGACCTATTTAAAATGTATAAAACGACTTTTGGTAGAAGTCCATATTTTATACAGGAAGACACCAGTAAAGCCGAGGAAGCTATTTATGACATTCCACAAAGTGATCGTAATAAGTATTCTCTAGATTACAGTTCGAAACAAATTCCTCTCAATAAAAAATCGAGTTTAGGCAAAGACATTTGGCATCCGGTAACGTTTTGGGAAAGCAGTAATTTGTCTATAGAAATTGAAGCTTGCACAACGGCAATCAACCTGCTAAAAACAGTTGTCAGAACGCCTGTAAGCGAAAGAAAAGGAACAGTTAAGGAAACATTTAATATTGATGATTATCGCTTTACAATCAAAGGTTTTGTGATTGGTAAGAATCGGTTTTTTCCCGAGGATCAGATTACAGCTTTGAAAAACATTTTTGAGTCGCAAAAACCGATTTTCTTAAAAGGCGGTTATGTAGAAATGTTTCTCGAGGAAAATGCTCAGATCGTGATAACCTCGCTTGATTTTCCTGAAAATGAAGGTAAGGCTTATTGGATTAGACCTTTTAGCTTGACTTGTGAGAGCGATTACATTGAAGATCTAATAATTAAAGAATAATGGCTTTTATTATGACCTCTGACATTACTATTGGCGATTCTTTGAAACAAGTCAAAGCTGCCAAGGTAGAATGGAAAACAGACGTGAATAGTTTTGTTGACACATGCACTATCGATTTGCCCAGGATAAAGTATTTGGTTACGGCAAAAAACCAAACTGAAGACAAGTCTGAACCCAATGAGCGAAAAGAGTATGTTGTCAAAGAGAATGATGTTGTTGATGTTCTTTTAGGTTATGATGGCAGAAACACCCGACGATTTAAAGGTTTTGTAAAAAGAGTTGTACAAGGTATTCCGGTAAAGGTCGAATGTGAAGGTTATGCCTATTTGCTTTACGATGTGATATTCAATAAAAGCTATGCCTCGGTTACAGTAAAGCAACTCTTGACCGATTTGTGCGCTGGAACCGAGATCAAGCTTTCAACTGAAATACCTGTTATTCCTTTGAAAAATGTAAGGTTTAAGAATGCAACAGGTTTCCAGGTGTTAGAGTTCTTAAAAAATGAATGTAAGCTGGCAGTATACTTTAATTTTGATGAGTTATTTGTTGGTACTCTTTTCGGGAAATCACAAGAGACAGTCAAGTTGAAAATAGGTTGGAATACAATCAAAGACGATGACTTTAAGCAACGAGAAGTTGACAAGAATGTAAAGATCAACATTCGAGAAAAAGATACTACAGGCGAAGTGAAAAGAACGCCTTCAGATATCAAAAAGTACAGCAACCAAAAAGATGTAAAAGTAAAAGCGGGAATTCCTGCTGATCTGTTGAAACAAATTGCCAATCGTTTGCAGACTACTTCAAATTATAATGGTTATCAAGGCGACATTCAGTTATTTTTAGAACCAACTTTTAATAAGGGTTACGTAGCCAGTATAGATGGGAACAAATACCCAGAAAAGTCTGGAAATTATTTTGTTGAATCATTGAAAGGATCTTTTGGAAAAGGTGGTGGTAGACAAACTATAACATTAAGCTTTTTGCAACAATTATAATGGGAACAACGCCTAAACAAATAAGAGAAGCGCTGGAAGATATGGCAAAAAAGCACGGTCCAGCTGTCAGTAATATTGCAAAAGTAAAGTCTGTTAATGAAAGTGAGGCGACTTGTGTTTTAGAAGATGAAGATGGCATGGAGATTTTTGATGTACGTCTTCGACCTGTTCTAAATGATAAGAAAAGTGTTTTGATATTGCCAAAGGTAGGAAGTTATGTTTTGGCAATACGGGTTGAGGATGATGATGATTGGATGGTTATTGGTTACGACGAAATTGAAAAGTTTGGATATTATGTCGGCAGCGTTCTTTTTGAAATAGATGCAACTGGCTTCTTATTGAAAAAGGAGAATGAAACTTTAAAAAAGTTGGTTGTTGATCTAATTACAGCTTGCAAAAATTTGAGTTTCACAGTAACGACTCCAGACAACATAAATGGATCAACAACATTACTAAATAATTTGGCGGAATTTCAGGGTATTGAAACGCGTGTTAATCAGTTTTTAAAGTAGGTTTAAATGAAAGGAATAGTTCTAAACGAAAACTTCTCGCTGCAGGTCAAAAATGGTACTTTGGTCTTAGGAGACACTACATATCAAAATCAAAAGATTTTGTTATTGGCAGAAAAAGGAGAGTTCAAGTATAGACCCATGAGAGGTGTAGGAACCAAGAGATATCTTGAAACTGCTAAACCAGATGATTTAGCGCGGGAAATACGAACTGAGTTTATTGCTGATGGAATGATTATCAATAAAATTAGAATTGAAAACGAAAAATTAATAGTAGACGCACAATATGACAACGGTTAAGGCATTAGCGCTTCAGTCATTTTATGACATTAGTATTTCCCAAACCGGAACTGCTGAAAATGCCTTTTTGATTGCAACAGCGAACAGTCGTTCATTAACAGATTCGTTGACAACTGGAGAGGATATCATCATACCGTGGGACTTGATTAAGGATTCAAAAGTTTTGCAATACTACAGTGCTCGAAATATTATACCAGCAACAGGATTAAATAACAGGATTACATTGGGAGGTTATGGCTTTCCGGAAGGTGAATTTCCATTTAGTTTTTAATTAAGATGACTAGAACTTTAGCAGACATACGGAACATCATGAAGACTCGATTTGTGGAAAATCCTCAATTGATTTCTCTTTATGAATTGATACCAGGACAAACATTTGATCAGCAGTTTTCGACCGCCTCTTTAGAGATGATTTGGATTGAAAGTTTAGCAACATCCATTTTCGAGCATGAACAAATAGTTTCGTTAAATGCCAGCAATTCGCGTCCTCAGAATAAAGAAAATTTTAAGCTAGCAATTCTAGACTATCATGATGGTCTAGACTTAAAATGGAAAGATGGTCAGTTTCAGTATGACTTTACAGGCATTACAGACGTTGAAGTTAGAAAGATCATTGACAGATGTGCAGTTTTAGAAAATAATGACGGTGAATTAGTGGTAAAAGTAGCCACAGACAATGCCGGAGTTTTATCGCCGATAACTACACCTCAAGAAGATCGTTTGACATTTTATATAGCCCAGATTAAAGTACCTGGTGTATCAATTCGAATCATTAATAAAGTTGCGGATAATTTGAAAACAAACTTACGTGTATTTGTTGATCCGTTGATGATTGATCTGGCTTCAGGAAAACAATTAAACGTAACGGGCGATGTCTATCCAGTTAAGGATGCATTGAAAGACTATTTGCAAAACCTTGAGTTTAATGGTGCTTTCGTAACCAATTTTATGACCCGCACAATTGAGGATAAAAACGGAATCAATTTGGTAGCTGTTGATCTGATGCAATCCTCTTTTGATGCCTTACCGTTCTCGGATTTTTCGGATTTTAAAATACCCGAAAGCGGCTATTTTGATATAAGTGATGCTAATTTAACAATAACTTATTTGCCGTATGTTTTGGTCAACAATTGATATTGATAAGCAAGAAAAATTGTTGTCGCCTACTTTTTTGAGGGATGATAATACTTTGGCTTTTATAAAGTCATTGGTGTCGCCAATGCAAATGATTGTTGATGAGACACTTTATAAAATGCAACATGATGGACGGAAGATATATTTAGAAAAAGTACTCAATGAAGCTTTTAATGTTGTTGGATATGATCATCAAAACCATGAGACGACCAAGAAAATATTTATTGAAGATATAGCAAGGTCGGAAAAAATATACATCCATCAAGATAACGAATTGGATGTAATATTTATGGAGGATGATGGTGACGATAACGACAATGATATTTTTATTGATGTTGACACCGATTACAACTACAGTTGGATTATCAACATGCCCAGTGACATCCCGTTTTTGGAATATAATTTAAGAGCATTGGTTGATTCTTTCAGATACGCGGGCAAGATTTACACAATTAATATTTATACGGTATGACTATTATTGATTTTACTAGGAATGGTGGCTATAGGCTAAAACAATTCACATTCAAAATGATGCAGGAAGCAACGTTTCATATTTTGAAAATGTTTGTCTCTTTTTGCAATTTATCAGATACAGGAAATTATATTATTTCTGGATGTAAAGTTGTTGGTCCTAACATAACGGCTGGATACATGTATATTGGTGGTGACTTATGTTATTTCCCTTTACAAGCAGGTTCTGCCGCGTCTAAAATACTAAAAGTTGTAACCTACCAACCTTTAGTTTTTAAAAACGGAATTACTGAGCCAAATATCTTTAGAACTACAGCAGCAGTTGTTGATAGCTCTGGACCAGAAGCATTATCATCCTTCAGTTCTCTTTTTCCAGTATTTGATGAAAACTACGTGCATACTGATAATAACTTCACAAACAACTTAAAAAATTTGGCTGCTAATTCAGTGCAATTTGTAGCAAGAGGAGATGCGGGAGGATATTTTAGCTTGGTAGCGAATGTCGAATATTCGGATACAATTTTTGTGACATTAGCGGCGCCTGTTCCGTTTGGTAATATCGATTTAACAATAACTCCAAGCGGCGCATACCCGGTTCAATATATTGTTGGCGGTTTGGCTTCTGGCTCAAATACTTTTTATATCACTTTTAAAGTTAAATCGCCTGTTTCAGGTAGCCAATTGGTTGCGTTTAATTATTTAATTGTAAAATCGAACTAATATGAATTATAAAGCAGTTTCAACGGACATTAAACCATTTATTAATTGGATAATGACAAACGACGAACCCAATAAGGATTTTATGATTGTTAATGAAATTCCTAAGTTAAAGAATGGGGTTTACCCTGTAAAAATTTTAGAAGGAAAGTTAGTACCGTGGTCAAAAAATGAAATGAATCAATTTAAATCTGAATTTTCTAAAATTTCAAAAATTGAAGAAACTCACCTATTGCGTAATGATTTGAAAGATTTATTTATTGAAATTCAATTTACAAACTCTTTGAATGAATCTGTGGTTGAATTGCAGTCATATTTTAATGAAAAGTTGGCAAGTTATAATAATTTAAAATTTTAAATCATGGCTGGAGAGACAGATCCGATACCGGGAATCGACCCGAAGTATTTACAGGTAATTCCTAAAGAAGACAGCCCATGTAAGATTGCTTATATAATTGGTAAACCTTTGAAATGGTTTTTAAAAGCAACAGAGTTCGAGGTCTTGCGTAGCTTTGTTAATAAACTTCGCGATGATATTGATGCGGTTACAGCGCCAAACCTAACCGAAGTATTGACGAAAGGGGATTTAGAATTTCAACAGATTGACATTAATCCGGGAACCACCTACACATTTCAAGTAGCGGATAGATTAAAAAAAAATTACTTTAGAGAGGCATCGAGTGCTGTAATGAATGTTTTTCTTGACAATCGTACATTCCCTGACAATTCAATTATTCGATTTAAACTCAATGATTTTACTAATATTTTTGAAAATTTACCCGCTAGTCCTGGTATATTATTAAAACCTGCCGCTAATACTGTTATATTTTATAACTACAGTATAATTACAGAAATATTTATACAAAGTGGAGATTGTTGCCAAGCTAGATACTTGGGTAAAGACGAATTTGGGGTTGTTGCTTATTGGGTTTTGGAAATTACGGATAAAGCAAAAAAACAAGGTCTTCTTTCAATATACGATCCTCTTGGCGAACACTTCACAGATTTAGCAACGGCACACGGTTATGTTCAAGCCTATACGTTAGCGACAATAACTGATGAAAGTTACTCAAATTCTACTTACTACTTTACCGTTCCTGCAAATACAGCGTTTGACGAAATTGGTAATTTTTGTCAAAATTCAAGCGCAAGTTTTACAGATAATTACGGTTTGGTTACAAGTTTTGCGGATTCTGCATTTGCAGCTAATCTTGGTGAGGGAAATACTTTAGGTTATTGCAATTTTGGGAATGAATGTTTTATAAATGCTGTTCCTAAAATAAAAAACACAATTAAAGGGATTGTTTCGTGTGGTAGTGATTTTGCTAATCAGTACACAGGCAGAATAGATATACTTGATTCATTAGGAACAGACGAAACGGCAACTTTAAATTCAGGTATTTTCACAACTACAAACCTTTGTTCTATCCACGTGCCTTTAAAATTGAATTTTAATAATGCTGGTAGTCCTGATGGTGATTTGGCAAATATTATTACAAACGCATCAAACGCTAATACTCAAATAACATTTTGTTAATTATAATATTTTAGTATTAATGCAAAGCAAATTATTTGGTCGGATGCTTTGAGAAACCGGGATTTAATTTAGATTTTTAAACTGCAGTAAATAATTATTTACATTATGGTAGAAGTGTGAAATTTAATAATTAGTATTCTAAGGAGGAGAGAATTAAAAAAAGTCCTCCGACAATTAAAAACTTTCTGACGGTATTTTAATAGTAGCAACAAAGCCACATCGGAGGACATAAGTCTTCTAGGTGTGGCTTTATTGCGTTATAAAATATCGTCAGAGGTGCAAAGGTAGAATAATATTCATCAATCATCAATCAAAAAAATGAACAAGTATCATGAAATTTTGACGAAAATCGTCAAACGAGGTAAGATTCAAAAAAACAAAAAAGGACAAATTAATTACTTGCTAAATCAATCACTTGAACTAAAGCCAATTGACTTACTGGAATTGTTTGAAGGCCATCCTCTGGTTAAGAAAAAATTAAAAGATGAACTTTCTTTGTTTATGTCAGGGGAGCGAATGACAGAGACTTATCGAAACATTGGAGTTTCTTGGTGGGATTACTGCGGACCTATTTTGGTCAATAGTTACCCAACGTACTTCGAGAAACTACCAAAGTTGATTGAGAAAATCAATCGTGAAAAACGAAATTCTAAAAACTATGTATTGTTTTTAGGTTCTAATGACACTGAGAGCAATCAGCAACCTTGTTTGAGTTTAATTCAGTTTCAAATAGAAAACAATAAGCTAGTTTTAACGGCCTATCAAAGAAGCTCTGATGCAAGTTTGGGCTTGCCATGTGATATATATCACTTGTATCTGATCAGCAAACAGATTGACTTGAAATTGAAGAGTATTAATTTGTACTTGGGCAACGTTCATATCTATGAAAACAATCTGGAAGCAACAAAAGAATTGCTACATGGATCAATGCCAAAATTCAATTTAAATGTTGGAATGTAAAATAATCAATCAAAATAAATCAAATAAAATGCAAGAAAAAAGAAAAGTTTACACTACCGCGCCACTGCCGTTTATGGGGCAAAAGAGACGATTTATAAAAAAAGTAAGGCGGGTAATTGCCGACTATCCAGAAGATGCGGTGTATGTCGATTTGTTTGGAGGTAGCGGCTTGTTGTCGCATACAATTAAAACCAATTATCCGAAAGCTAGAGTTATTTATAATGATTTTGACAATGACAGGGAAAGGTTGTTAAATATTGAAAAAACAAACGCTGTGCTGAAAAAAATTAGGTGTATACTTAAAGATGTGCCCAAGGATGCTAAAGTGCCCTTAGAAAAAAAGAAAAGCATACTAGATGAGGTGAAAAGCGAAATCGACAAAAGAGGATATCTTGATTTTATCACAATATCATCATCGATATTGTTTAGTATGAAGTATGTAACGAGTTATGAGGATCTGGCTGCGCAAACCTTTTACAACACAGTTCGTGAGTCTGATTATTGTGCATCAGGCTACTTGGATTGAGTTGATATAGAGTCCATGGACTATAAATTACTTTTTGAGAAGTACAAGCACTTGAGTAATGTTATTTGGTTGGTTGATCCGCCATACTTATCAACTGAGACAGGAACGTACAAGTGTTCTTATTGGAAGCTAAAGGATTATTTGGATGTGTTGAATGTCTTAGACGGCACCAATTACATCTACTTCACTTCCAATAAATCTCAAATTGTTGAGCTTTGTGATTGGATTGAGACGAGAACCTACACAGGCAATCCATTCCAAGGCGCAACAACAAGCACGGTCGACGTTCAGATGAATCGTTCGTCGAAGTATACAGATGTAATGCTGTACAAATATAATTATGTTACTAATGAAAAAAAGCCCGTTTAAGGGCTTTTTAAATAGTCTTTAAACAATGGCTAGAACGATAGAAGCAATTGCGTAGATTTGTCTTTAAAAAATGGAAGTTTCGTTTTAAATAAATGGAAATTTCGTTTTTGCGATTATATATTTAGCAAATAATTCCAGCAAAATGGCTCCCTCACCGTATAAGATCAATCTTTTTGTATTGTTTAAATTACCTGCCGCATTTTGGTGTGGTGTCCGCTTAAAAAGTATAACCGAAGCAAAATGCATCACGTCCGTGCGCCATCGTTGGATCAATCAAAACCCTTTCCAATCGATGTATTTCGCAGTACAAGCTATGGCTGCGGAACTCTCGACAGGGGCGTTGGTAATGCATTCCATTCAACAAAGCGGGAAGCGCATTTCGATGCTCGTCGCGAACAACAAGAGCAACTTTACAAAAAAGGCCACCGGTCGTATAACGTTCACTTGCAATGACGGACAAAGCGTAAAAGAAGCCATTGCAAAGGCAATAGCGACAGGTGATGGGCAGACCATTTGGATGAAATCGATTGGGACCAACGAAAAAGGCGAACAGGTTTCGGAAATGGATTTTGAATGGACTGTGAAAATTAAAAATCCATATTAATTCAAGTTTTAAGTAAAAAAAAATTAGAACGCACAAAAGATCTATCCCGCCAAATCCAGACGCATTCAATCGGACGAGCCTGAAAAATAATGGTATCCACAGACGTTAAATCGAACCTAATTGTAGCCGCGTTTTGCGCACCAATGGCTAACTTTGAAACAAATAACAAAAAATGCGTATTCTCATAACTGGCGCCACTGGCTTAATCGGAACAGAACTGGTTGCACTGCTGTTGCAAAACGGAGTCGAAGTGCATTATCTCACCACTTCAAAAAAGAAAATCACCAAAGCCGACAAATACAATGGTTTTTTTTGGAATCCAGAACAAGGTATCATCGATGAGAATTGTCTGCTGGGCGTTGATGCGATAATCCATCTTGCAGGTGCGACCATTTCCAAAACTTGGACGAAGCTTTACAAGCAAGAAATCATCGAAAGCCGAATTACTTCAACCAATACGCTTTACAAAGCCTTAAAAGACAATCCGAACCAGGTCAAACAAATTATTTCCGCATCCGCGATTGGCATTTATCCGAACAGCGCGTCCGAAATTTATACCGAACTTTCCATTGCGAATCAAGACACCTTTCTTTCTAATGTCGTCGTAAAATGGGAGGAAAGCGTCAACAAATTTAAATTGCTCGACATCAAAGTTTGCAAATTCAGGACCGGAATCGTACTGTCTAAAAGCGGAGGCGCATTACAAGAAATGCTGAAACCCATCAAACTCGGCTTCGGAGCCGCCATCGGAACCGGTCAGCAAATGATGTCTTGGATTCACGTTCATGATTTAGCCGCAATGTATTTTTTCGCAGTTAAAAACCAATGGGAAGGCATCTTCAACGCCGTTTCTCCCAATCCCATTTCAAACGAAGACCTCACAAAGGCATTGGCAAAGCATGAACGTCGACTTTTATTACTGCCCAATATCCCAAGATTTATGATGCGGTTATTTTTGGGCGAAATGCACGAACTACTTTTCACAGACAGCAATGTGAGCTCCAGAAAAGCCACCGATAACGGATTCCAATTTCTATTCCCGACAATCGAAAAGGCTCTAGACGAAATCATTCCATAAAGAAAGCTCCGTTGAACAAACGAAGCTTTCTTTTTATAACAAGTGAATTAATAATATTTAGAAGCTTAACGCTAACCTTAAGATCCAAATGTGCACCATTTCTAAATAGTGGAAAACAAACGTAATCAAAACGAAAACGTTTTAGTCTTAAAATTCTATTAAATTTTTCATTTTAACTTTTAGGAGCCGGGAACCTGCTATCCGCTGCAATCTTTTCTGCCGAACCCCGGCAAAAAAGGATTTCCACTACTATCAGGGCTAGGGTTCAGTATTAAATTCAAACTCCGATTGTACTAAAACCTTCGATTTATATCTAATCTAACTTATCGCCTCAGCAACTTAGTACCTTAGAACCTAAAAAAATTAAGTGACAATTTGACATTATTCAACAAATGGCAATACTTTTGCGAAACAGCGAAAAAAATAATGAAGAATATATTTAAAAATAAAAGCAAAATGACGACCGACAATCAAGAGAACGAAGAAGTGCTCGACGAAACGACAACCACCACGGAAACCCACGAGCAAGGCATTGAAAGCGCCGAAGCATTATCGCCTGAACAAAAACTCGAGGAAGACTTGGCTAATGAAAAAGATAAGTTTCTAAGACTTTTTGCCGAATTCGAAAACTATAAAAAACGTACTGCCAAAGAACGCATGGATTTGTATAAAACTGCCAACCAAGAAGTCATTCAAGCCTTACTCCCAATCATGGATGATTTCGACCGTGCACTTACAGAAATCAAAAAAACAGACGATAACGTATTGCTTGTAGGCGTTGAACTGATCTCAGAAAAACTAAAAACAACACTTTACGCTAAAGGTTTGGAAGAAGTTGCTGTCAAAGCAGGTGATATTTTCAATGCCGATTTCGCGGAAGCCATCACACAAATTCCAGCGCCATCGCCAAACCTCAAAGGCAAAATCGTAGACGTCATCGAAAAAGGATACAAACTCGGAGACAAAATCATCCGTTTCCCAAAAGTGGTTATCGGAAATTAATACCAATCGTAACCCAAATATCAAGGGTTAATCGAATACATACAATATGAAAAAAGATTTTTACGAAATATTAGGCATCACGAAAAGTGCTTCCGAAGCTGAGATAAAAAAAGCATACCGCAAAAAAGCAATCGAATTTCATCCCGATAAAAATCCGGGTAACAAAGAAGCGGAAGAAAACTTTAAAGCAGCAGCCGAAGCGTATGAAGTCCTTAGCGATGCCCAAAAGAAAGCCAAGTACGACCAATACGGTCACCAAGCTTTCGACGGTTCTGGTGGTTTTGGGGGCGGTCATGGCGGCATGAACATGGATGATATCTTCAGCCAGTTCGGCGACATTTTCGGTGGCGCGTTTGGTGGGCAGTTCGGCGGAAATTCCGGTGGGCAACGTCGTGTTAAAGGCAGTAATCTTCGTATAAAAGTCAAACTCACGCTAGAGGAAATCGCCATCGGTGTCGAGAAAAAAATAAAAGTAAAGCGTAAAGTTCAAGCAGCCGGCGTATCCTATAAAACCTGTTCAACCTGTAACGGGCAAGGTCAAGTGATGCGCGTGACCAATACCATTTTAGGCCGCATGCAATCCGCTTCCACCTGTCCGACTTGCGGTGGTGCAGGTCAGATTTTAGATAAGAAACCTGCAGATGCCGACATGCAAGGCATGATATTACAAGACGAAACGGTGTCGATTAAAATTCCTGCCGGCGTCGTTGATGGCATGCAACTTAAAGTATCAAACAAAGGAAATGATGCACCGGGCAACGGAATTCCGGGCGATTTAATTGTTGCTATTGAGGAGCAAGAACACGAATTCTTAAAGCGCGAAGGTGAAAACTTACATTTCGATCTGTACATCAGTTTCTCGGAAGCTGTTTTAGGAGTTTCTAAAGACATCGATGCCGTCAGCGGAAAGGTCAGAATCAAACTCGAAGAAGGCATCCAATCCGGTAAAATTTTGCGTCTCAAAGGGAAAGGCATTCCAAGCTTAAATGGTTATGGCAAAGGCGATTTGCTGGTGCATATCAATGTATGGACGCCAAAGACTTTAAGCAAAGAACAGAAGCAGTTTTTCGAGAAAAATATGACCGACGAAAACTTTGTTCCCCAACCTGAAAAGAGCGATAAATCTTTTTTTGAAAAAGTTAAGGATATGTTCTCGTAAATTAAAAAAATATTTTATATTTGATTATTACTAGGTAACTAGTAATTTCTTTTTCATAGCAATTTTTCCCATCCTTGTGCAAATAAGGGTGGGTTTTTTTTGTAACAAAATGAAATCCAATACCACTAATTGCATACTTTTACAACCCTAAGTCCATCATGGAAAACGGACGAAGTAAATCGAAAATCAGTATGAATAATATTCTTGAAGTCCACGATGTAGTCAAACAATACGGCGATTACGTTGCACTTAACAAAATATCTCTTACAGTTCCAAAAGGCAGTATCTACGGACTGCTCGGCCCGAACGGCGCAGGAAAAACATCGCTCATTAGAATCATCAACCAAATTACAATGCCCGACAGTGGTAATGTGATTTTTGACGGGGAGAAATTACAACCACATCATGTGCAATACATCGGTTATCTGCCGGAGGAACGCGGTTTATACAAATCGATGAAAGTCGGCGAACAATGCCTGTATCTCGCTCAAATGAAAGGACTTTCGAAAGCCGAAGCCACGAAGCAATTGCATTATTGGTTCGAACGTTTGGAAATTCAGGGCTGGTGGAACAAAAAAATCCAGGAACTCTCGAAAGGCATGGCGCAGAAAATCCAGTTCGTAGTCTGCGTATTGCACAAACCTAAGTTGTTGATTTTCGATGAACCATTTTCAGGTTTCGATCCTGTCAATGCGAACATCATCACCGCTGAAATTTTAGAACTGCAAAAGCAAGGTTCAACAATCATATTCTCAACACATCGAATGGAAAGCGTCGAAGAGCTCTGCGATCATATTGCACTCATCCACCAATCGAACAAACTCATCGAAGGCAAGCTAACCGACGTCAAAAAAGAATACCGCACGAACAGTTTTGAAGTTGGAATTCTAAGCGACAACGTCGAAGGTTTGATGTACGACATCACGCAAAAATTCACGGTCGCGCAGACGAATTTCAAGTCGCTTAACGATGAACTCAAACTCGAAATCCAGCTCGGGAACGCCGCACCAAACGAATTGCTGCATTTGCTGACCAATAGAGGTCAGGTGACGCATTTTGTAGAAAAAATACCGAGCGTCAATGACATATTCATCCAAACTGTAACAGACAAAAAAGTGCTATAATAAAATTCCAAATCCCAAATTCCAAATCCCAAGCCGGGCCATTGGAATTTGGAATTTCAAATTTGAAATTTCCAAAGTATGAGTATACTATCACTGATTATAAAAAGAGAATTCCTAGCCAAAGTGCGCAACAAATCGTTCATCGTGATGACGTTTTTGAGTCCACTACTTTTCGTCGGCATCGCCGCTTTCGTAGCTTATTTAGGTTCGATCAAAGCCGATGTCAAGCAAATCGCCATCCACGACGAAACCGGGATTTTTTTCGAAGAATTTAAAAATTCAGAAGAATACCAATATCTCGATTTGTCTAAAGTCGACATGAAAATCCTCAAAGACAGCATCGTCAGCGAAAGTTACGAAGGCTTGATCTACATTCCCAAAACCGATAGCATCAAAAGCCTCGAAAGCAAAATACAATATATCTCGAATGACAGTCCAAGTCTCGGTTTTTTGAGTGACACCGAGGAAATCATTGCGAATAAAATCACCAAAATCAACTTCGAAAAAGCCAAACTCGATACACTCGCAATAAAAAATGCAGAAGCAGAAGTCAATATTGGTGTCGCGAAATCTTCAGGTGAAGAAACCTTAAAAGGACTCAACGAAATCAAGATTGCCATCGGCGGTGCGTTCGGCTATCTCATTATGATGTTCATCATCATCTACGGCAACATGGTCATGCGTTCGGTCATCGAAGAAAAAACCAACCGCATCATCGAGATCATCATTTCATCGGTCAAACCATTCCAACTGATGATGGGTAAAATCATCGGAACTTCACTAGCCGGCGTTTTGCAGTTTTTGATTTGGGCGATTATCGGCTTAAGCTTAATGTTCGCAGCCTCCGCATTCTTCGGAATCAATGCCTCGCCAACCGCAAAAGTACCACCCGAAATGATGCAGCAAGCGCAGGAACAAATGTCGACCATGGAAATGTATATCAAGGAAATCTGGAACTTACCCATCGCGACAATCCTCATCTGTTTTATCGTTTATTTCATCGGTGGCTACTTTTTATACAGTTCATTTTACGCGGCCATTGGCGCTGCAGTCGACAACGAAACCGATTCCCAACAATTTCTTTTACCGATTATCATGCCTTTGATATTGGGCGTTTACATCGGTTTTTTCACCGTGATTAACGATCCACACGGAACCATCGCGACTGTGTTTTCCATGGTACCGTTAACGTCTCCAATCGTGATGCTGATGCGAATCCCGTTTGGCGTGCCATGGTGGCAAATCGCGCTATCGATGCTGATCCTTTTCGGAACATTCCTCGGCGTTGTCTGGTTTGCCTCAAAAATTTACCGCGTCGGCATCCTAATGTATGGCAAGAAACCAACTTGGAGAGAACTTTACAAATGGCTTCAATATTAGGCGCTAAGGTTCTGAGACGCTGAGGTTCTAAGTTTTTTTAGGAGCCGGGAACCTGCTTTCCGCAGTGCACGGCACTTTGCTCCAATCAGGGCTAGGACTATCGGTTCCAAAATATTTTTCATCTTTAACTTTGCCGCTCTGCGTCTTTGCGAGAACACAAAAAAACTTCCGCAGGTAACAACTAACTTAGTACCTTAGCACCTCAGAACCTTAGTACCTCAAAAAAGAAATGCCCAAAATACTCATCATCGAAGACGAAGCCACAATCCGCCGCGTACTCATCAAAATACTGACCGAGGAAAGCAGCACTTACGAAGTCGAAGAAGCCGAAGACGGTTTAAAAGGTTTCGAAAAAATAAAGAATTCCGATTACGGCTTGGTGCTTTGCGATATCAAAATGCCCAAAATGGACGGTGTCGAATTGCTCGAAGCCGTCAAAAAAATCAAGCCCGAAATCCCAATGGTGATGATCTCCGGCCACGGCGACATGGAAACTGCGATCCAAGCGATGCGTCTCGGCGCTTTCGATTACATCTCAAAACCACCCGATTTAAACCGATTACTCAATACCGTCCGCAACGCTTTAGATAAAAAGCAACTTGTCGTCGAGAATAAAATCCTAAAGAAAATCGTCAGCAAAAACTATGAGATGATCGGCAGCAGCGAAGCCATCAACCATATCAAACTGATGATCGAAAAAGTCGCCAAAACCGATGCCAGGGTTTTAATAACAGGTCCCAACGGAACTGGAAAAGAACTTGTTGCACACCAATTGCATGAAAAAAGCGAGCGCGCCGATTACCCGATGATTGAAGTCAATTGTGCCGCAATCCCAAGTGAACTCATAGAAAGCGAACTGTTTGGTCATGTCAAAGGTGCCTTTACTTCTGCAGTACGCGACCGTGCCGGGAAATTCGAAGCAGCCGATGGCGGAACCATTTTCCTTGACGAAATTGGCGATATGAGTTTGGCGGCGCAAGCTAAAGTATTGCGCGCGTTACAAGAAAGCCTGATTCAAAGGGTCGGAGCCGATAAGGATATTAAAGTCAATGTGCGCGTCGTCGCAGCGACCAACAAAGATTTAAAAGCAGAAATAGCCGAAGGCAGATTCCGCGAAGATTTATACCACCGACTTGCAGTAATTCTGATTAAAGTGCCAGCACTCAACGAACGCCGCGATGACATTCCGTTACTGGTGGAACATTTCACCGAAAAAATAGCTACAGAACAAGGCAATGCACCGAAGTCGTTTTCAAAAGAAGCGATTACATTATTGCAAGAGTATGACTGGACGGGCAATATCCGGGAACTCAGAAACGTAGTCGAGCGACTGATCATTCTCGGCGGCAGCGAAATTTCAGAAACCGATGTTAAACTATTCGCCAGTAAATAAATGTTGTGGGTTGTGCGTTATGAGTTACGACACAACCCATAACGCACAACCCATAACGCACAACAAAAAAATATGAACTTAAAAAAAATAAATTCCAACTTACAGCAAGCGCTCATCGAAAGCGGCTTAACCGAAGCAAATCCGATGCAGCAGGATACTTTTTCAACATTAAAAAGCGGTGCCGACTGTGTGATTATTTCGCCTGAGAAGACAGGAAAATCAACGACAATTGTACTCAATGTGATTCAGCAATTGGTGGCCGAAGGGGAAGAATCGCCGCGTGCTTTAATCATCGTCGAAGATAAAGAAAAAGTGTTGGCCATGGAAACACTTTTCGAGGTACTAGGAAAATATACGAATTTGCGCGTTTATGGCGTTCATGACAAAGGCGACATGGAATACGACAAGAATTACATTTCCACTGGAATTGATGTGCTCATTGGAACACCCAACAAACTCAGTGAAATGTTTACGACCGCAGGATATAATGTCAATCGATTGAAAATGTTTATTTTAGATGATGCCGAACCCATTTTAAGATTGCGACACGAAACGAAAATCATGCGGATTTCAAATAGCATCAACAAAACGCAACGCCTGATTTTTGCAGATCAACTTACGGAAAGGATCGAAATATTGGCGGAAAAAATGCTGACAGAACCGTTCTGGTTTGAAATTGAAGACGACGAAAACGACAACATATAACATACAATCAAAAGACATGGGATTAATGAAAATATTTTCAGGCAGTGAAATCTTAGCACTCGCCCTACAACAAAAAATTGAAGCGATGGGCATCAATACCGTGCTCAAAAATAATATCCAGTCGGCGCGTTTGGGCGGTTTCGGCGGTTCCGATTTGGCGGTTGAAGTGTTCATCCAAGAAACCGATTATGGCAAAGCGTATCCGTCTATTGAGGAATTTCGTTTGAGCATTTAAATTAATATTTGTTTAACGAAATTGAATCATTTTGTCGATTTATTGTTTGCAAATGAAACAATTCACAAATTTTTGCAAACGTATTTTTTAAAAATATTAATTGCCGTAAATTTGATTCACGTTAAAATACAGCATGTAAGTTCCCTCATTTATAGAAGTTGTTTCGACGTTTTTTTAACGACAGCAATGAAAGATTATAAAATTATGTTTTTTACAGATGACGATCACGACGACTTATTCTTAATGAAAGAAGTCTCGGATGCCCTAGGTCACACGTCGCAATTATTTCACAGCGGAAGCGAAATGCTAGCGGTGATAAAAAATCAGAAATTAAAACCAGACTTGATTTTTCTTGATATTACAATGCCTCGCGAAGACGGTTTTGAGGTGCTAGAAAAATTGCGTTCTATCGATAATGACTTCAAGAATATTCCCGTTATCATCCATTCGGGCAATTGTGATGAAAAATGCATTCAAAAATGTTTTGAACTGGGCGCGAACTATTATATCACAAAAGCCCACGATTTCAAAGATTTAAGCGCATCGATGGAGTACGCCATCAATAAAGACTGGACGACTTACAAGTCCAATCGGGAGGATTTTCTACACCTTTATGTTTAAAAATAAACGGCGCTTTCACAGGCCTAGACAGCCATTCCCGATGCAGTTTCCAAACATCATTTAAATATTTTGAGGTTGCTTGCCAATATCGAAATGAGAAATCCAAACATGCCGATAACTGCAAATGAATATGTAAGGCTGGTGCGTTCAGCAATGTAACCAATCAGTGGTGGACCAATCAGAAAACCCAAAAAACTGATACTCGATACAATCGTTAAAGCGATACTTGGTGGTACATTTGCATTATTACCTGCGACATTAAAAATAATCGGAACTACATTCGAAACGCCAAATCCAATCAGCATAAAAGCCATTGTGCATGGGATCAGAAATGGAAATAAGACGGCCATGTAAAATCCACACGAAATAACAATACCGCTCGCCACCAAAACTCTTTTAGCCCCGTATTTTCCAACTAAGATATCGCTGAAAAATCTTCCCGAGGCCATCGTAATCATAAAGGTAGTATAGCCTAAAACCACCAAGGCGCCAGGAGCTTTTATGATTTCCTTGAAATAAACACCACTCCAATCGAACATAATCCCTTCGCTAGCCATGACGCAAAAGCAGATTACGCCAAGCCATAACAACGTCTTGTCGGGATTTTTAAAAAAAGAGTAACCGGAGTTTTTTGTTTGGGGCGTAGATTTCGACTTGACGATGTATTTGTAATTCAAAGCGACGATTAGGCAGACAATGAAAAATGCGACCACAAAATGCTGAAACGGACTCAACTTAAAAGCCAGCATTAGCAAACCTAACAAAGCGCCGCAAAAGCCTGCTAAACTCCACGAACCGTGAAACGAGCCCACTATGGGCTTAGGAAATAACTGCTGCGTAAACACCCCTTGCGTATTCACGGCAATGTTGCAGAAATTGCCGACAAAGCCAAACAAAAATAACGCCATTGCCAACTGCCAATCGACTGTTGCTAAGCCAGGTAAAATCAGGCACATTGCATACATCAACAATCCCAAAATAGCAATATTTCTGCTGCCATACCGCGCAACCGCTTTTCCAGAAAATGGCATGGCGAGCAGCTGACCTAAAGGCAACGCAAAAAGTAAAGTACCCAATGCCGCCTCACTCAAATGCAGTGCTGATTTGATATCCGGAATACGGCTCGCCCAAGTCGCAAAACAAAAGCCCATGCCAAAGAAAAATAGGGAAGTGGCTAGACGAATCCTGATGAGATACGATTGCTTGGCATTGCGGAAACCCTTTTTAATCTTGGCTTTGGGTAAAATCTTGCTGAGGAAACTGTAGTCTATTAGTGGCATAGCGGTTTAATAATTATAAATGTAAAACTATTTGTTTAAAATTCCGTTTTGGTAGTTACAAATAGTCCATTTCCAAATGGGCTCATCTGCAAATTAGATTATCTTTGCGCCTTTAAATTTTGCGGTATCAATAACCAAATCACCGCATAACCAAATCCATACTAATGATTACAGTAAACGATATCTCCGTTCAATTTGGCGGAACCACATTATTTAGCGACGTCTCTTTTGCAATCAATGAAACCGATAAAATCGCATTGATGGGAAAAAACGGCGCCGGTAAGTCGACCCTTTTAAAAATTATCGCCGGACAAAGCAAACCATCAACAGGCAATATTTCAGCGCCAAAAGAAGCGGTTATTGCTTATCTGCCGCAGCATTTGCTAACGACCGATGACGCAACCGTCGTTGAGGAAACCTCGAAAGCTTTTGGTGAAGTGTTTAAGATGAAAGCTGAAATCGATGAAATCAATGAGCAACTCACCATCCGCACCGATTACGAAAGCGATAACTACATGAAACTCATCGAACGCGTTTCGGATTTAAGCGAGAAATATTATGCGATTGAGGAAGTTAATTATGAGGCGGAAGTCGAAAAGATTTTGATCGGTTTGGGTTTCGTGCGTGAAGATTTCAACCGACAAACTTCTGAGTTTTCAGGCGGTTGGAGAATGCGCATCGAGCTCGCAAAAATCCTTTTGCAAAAACCTGATTTGATTCTACTTGATGAGCCGACGAACCACATGGATATCGAAAGCATCCAATGGCTAGAGGATTTCTTGATCAATTCGGCCAAAGCAGTTGTTGTGATTTCGCATGACCGCGCGTTCGTAGACAACATCACCAACCGCACGATTGAAGTGACGATGGGCAGAATCTACGACTACAAAGCCAAATATTCGCACTATCTTGAACTCAGAAAAGACCGCCGCATCCACCAGCAAAAAGCGTATGATGAACAGCAGAAAATGATTGCCGACAATCAAGAATTCATCGATCGTTTTAAAGGCACTTTTTCGAAAACATTGTCCGTGCAGTCGCGTGTAAAAATGCTGGAGAAGATTGTTCCGGTGCAGATTGACGAGATCGATACTTCCGCTTTGCGCCTAAAATTTCCGCCGGCAATACGTTCTGGTCAATATCCCGTAATCGTTAAAGAACTTTCGAAATCTTATGGTGATCATGTGGTTTTCAAAGACGCGAATATTGTTATTGAACGCGGTCAGAAGGTAGCCTTCGTCGGAAAAAACGGTGAAGGAAAATCGACGATGATCAAAGCCATCATGAAGGAAATCGGTATCGACAGCGGCAATGTTGAAATCGGACACAATGCACAAATCGGCTATTTCGCACAAAATCAAGCGGCATTACTCGATGAAAATGCGACCATTTTTGAAACCATCGATGATGTTGCCGTGGGCGATGTCAGAACGAAGATTAAAGATCTTTTGGGTGCGTTTATGTTTCATGGTGATGACGTTACCAAAAAAGTAAAAGTGCTTTCGGGTGGCGAAAAAACGCGTTTGGCGATGATCAAATTGTTGCTCGAGCCAGTGAATTTATTGATCCTCGATGAGCCTTCGAATCACCTCGATATGAAAACCAAAGACATCATTAAAGATGCGTTGCGCGATTTTGACGGCACTTTAATTCTCGTTTCGCACGACCGTGATTTCCTCGATGGTCTCGCTGAAAAGGTTTTTGAATTTGGCAACAAACGTGTCAAAGAGCATTTTGAAGATATTGCTGGATTCTTGGCGCACAAGAAAATGGAGAACCTTCGCGAAATCGAAAAATAAGCATTGATGTTAGAAGACATTTTACCTTGGATCGGTTATGCTGCATCGGTAATCATCGTCGTATCGATGATGATGAACTCGATTGTCATATTCCGATGGATCAATCTGATTGGCGCGCTGCTATTTTCGGTGTATGGATTTCTGATCGATGCGGTTCCGGTTGGTATTCTGAACGGCATCATCGTGCTCGTCGATGCGTATTACTTGATTTTAGTGTATTCGAAAAAGGAAACGTTTGAAATCCTTGAAATCAATTCCGAAAGTAAATATTTGCCGCGTTTCATCGAATTTCATCGTGAAAGGATTGAAAAATATTGCCCCGGATTTTCGTTCGAGCCCGATGCGAATACGGTCAGTTTTTTCATTCTTCGCGACATGTCGATTGCCGGATTGTTTATCGCGCATCGTGAAAACGGTACGGTGCTGAATGTTGAACTCGATTATGTGCTGCCCGAATACAAAGACTTTAAGAATGGGAAGTACGTTTATTTTACGCTCAAGCATAAATTTACAGCGGCGGGTTTTACAATCGTCAGGGCGCAAGGCAACAATCGCAATTACTTCAGATACCTCAAGAAATTAGGGTTTATAGAAGCTGCCGATGGCGCGTTTATAATGAAACTATAAACCCATCAGCTGTTGGAGTAAACTAGCCTTTCAGAATCACAAAAAAAAATGGCACTGCTCAAAAAGCATTACCTTGTCATTTTTAAACCGCAGTATGATGGAAGACGCAAATGATTTTAAAATTTCAAGAACCGCTTTACAAAAGGTAGCCGATTTTCTGCCTTATCCATTTATTATCGCTGAGGATTTCGGTGATACGCATTTGAATACGCATTTAAACGAAAAATTCCTTGAGGAGATTGGGTATACCCTAGAAGAAATCCCAACGATTGACAGTTGGTATCGAAATGCTTATCCAGATGAAAATTATAGAAATCAGGTCATTAGCAGTTGGGATCAAGAAGAAATTGATGCTCAAAATGAACATAAAGTTTTTGTTAAAATGAAATCTCAGGTGACTTGCAAAAATGGCAGTAAACGCTGGTACGAGATCAAGGCTACCGTTATCAACAAAATTCATGTAATGGCGTTCGTCGATTTGGATAAGGAAGTGGCGCTGCAAGAAGAATTGAGAAACATCAACAGAAACAATGATCGCATGTTGTCAATTCTTGGGCATGACCTGAGAAGCCCCGTTGCGAATCTTATGGCCATTTCATCGATGGCTGCTAACACGGAGATTCCGAATGAAGAAGTCATTTCGCTGATGCATCAGATTAATGCGCAGTCGGTGCAGGTTTTACAACTTTTAGACCGCACTTTACATTGGGCGAAACTCAATTTCAATACCCTGCGGCAGACGCATGCCGTGATCGACTTCAAAGCGATTATCAACAGTGTTCTCGAAACTTATAAACCTACATACAAATCGAAAAACATCGAGATTACTTTACAAATCCAAGACGATCAAACCACTCTATCGGATCCGGAGCTCGTGACGATTATCATCAGGAACATCATTTCAAATGCAATAAAATTCACACCCAATCATGGAACCATCGCCATCAAGATGCAGCAGCATCAGCTTGAGTTTGCCGACAATGGCATCGGTATGAGACCCCAAATGATTGCCGACATTCTGAACAATACTCATGTTTCGCGAAAAGGAACCAACGATGAAGTGGGCATCGGCATGGGATTGCAGCTTGTGAAAAGCCTTACCGAGAAAATCAACTGCCGGTTTTTGATTACGAGTGAACCCAATATCGGAACAACCATTCGTTTGGAATTCTAACGACATCTCTTTGCGTTGCGTTCAAGTGTTTCTTTTGGCGCATCTTGTATCATTTTTTTTCTACCGACAGGTGCAACTGGCATCGGTTATCTTTGCAGTATCAATTTATAAATTGTCGATTCAAGACCTTCGGTGTCGTTGTCTTCACAAAGTAAGAATTCAATGCTGTCTTTTGCATTCTTATACCAAGTCAATCCTTCGAACTTTTGGGTTTCGGTGATTTTTTTGGTGAAGTCGATTTTGAATGTAGCGGCGTCCAAACAACCGATGATGCTTCCGATGAGTTCCCCGTCTTTGTAAGTCGAATTCGAATCTTCGGCGGCGGCAAGGAAGTAAATTTTATCTTTCACCAAAACAGCATCGGTAAAGGTAGCCGCTACGTATTTTAAGTTCGGAAGTTTGATCGGAATGAATTCAACATGGTCGTTCGCAACGAGTTTTTTGCCTTTCAAGATGAAAATCCCGTTGATGCCGAGTTTGCCGTTGCCGCGTTGGAAGAAAATCCATTTTTGGTTGTGGTATACGACGCCTTCGATGTTGAGTTCCTCTTTAGGCAACTGCGCGACTTTTCTGAAAGCATCATAGATTGCAGACAAATCCGTTTGCGTGGTGGTGCCGCTTTTCGGGTTGTATATGGCCAATTTCTGTCTTCTTGGTTTGGAACCCGAACCGAACAGATACAGTTTTTTATCTTTTTGCAGAATCGCTTCGAAATCGGATTTCTCTTTTTTCTTGAGGTTTTCTTGGCTGTTGTCGAACAGTTTTATTTTTGATGTTTTGCTTTCCGAAATGTTGTATTGATACAGAAATGTGCTGTTGTCGGAGACGATATACAGCAAGTTGTCGTTATAGATTAATCCGGAAGCAGAACCGAAGCCGATGATTTTGAACAGGATGTCGAGTGTGAATTTTTGCATATTTTTGATTTTGAATGTATTGCCTAGCCCGGATGGCAACGGTATCCTTTTGTGCCAGCGTTTGGCGCAAAAGATATAGTGTACAGCCGGAAACAGCTCCTAAAAATAATTATATTTACTGAAATAAACAGCCAATTATGAAATCAATTAATCCAGATGATTTTAAAGTGACCGCTGCGATTCGGCTTTCCGATTTGCCCACGCTTTTGAAAACCAAAGCCAATGATGATGACAAAGAGGAAAAACTCGACAAGGTGCAGCAGAAGCTCAGTAAGCTGCAGGATGTGATGTATGCGCACAATCGTTACGGTGTTTTGATTTGTTTGCAAGGCATGGATACGTCGGGTAAAGACAGTTTGATACGCGAGGTTTTTAAGGAATTCAATCCGCGTGGCGTTGTCGTGCATAGTTTTAAGACGCCGAATACAACGGAACTCGAACACGACTATTTGTGGCGCCATTATTTGTTGCTGCCTGAAAAAGGGAAGTTTGCGGTTTTCAATCGGACGCATTATGAGAATGTTTTGGTGACGCGCGTGCATCCTGAATATATTTTGAATGAGAATTTGCCGGGTATTGAAAAGGTTGAGGACATTACGCCTGAATTTTGGGACAACCGCATGGAACAGATCAATCATTTTGAGAAGCATTTGGCGCAGAACGGAACGATCGTTTTGAAATTTTACCTGCATTTAAGCAAAGAGGAACAACGCGAACGATTGCTGCGACGCTTGGATGAATCGGATCACAATTGGAAGTTTTCACCGGGCGATCTTAAAGAACGCGAGCATTGGGATGATTATCAGCGTTGTTATGAAATGGCAATCAACAGCACATCGAAACCGCATGCGCCTTGGTATGTCGTTCCGGCTGACGACAAAGCGATGGCGCGTTATATCGTGGCGAAAATCATTTGGGAAGCAATGCAACAATATGCGGATATTAAAGAACCGGAATTGGATGATAAAGTCAAAGAAGACATGGCGTTTTTTAGGACACAGTTGAAATAATGTTGTATTGAAGAGCGACCGCAGATTCACAGATTATAATAACGATATGCTAAAAAAAACTTTGCGCCTCTGCATTTTTGCGAGAACCAAATCGGTACGCAAAAAAGCAAAGACGCAAAGGGCAATATGAATTAAGAATTAAGTAAGAGCCATTTTAAAGTTTGAAGCCGTATGCCAATCGCACGGAAACCAATCCGACGCCATCACCGATCGTGCCATCATCTTTACGATTTGGAAAATCTGAATAATTTTCGTAGCGTAGGCTGACATCTATGTATTTGCTGGCATAACCCGCACTTGGAGAGACAACCATCGAAGTTTTACGGTAGGCGTCGGTCGCACCAAAAGCGGCGCCAAATTCTCCCATCAGGTAAAATTTGTTTTCCCAAACGAATGTTTTGTAACCCGCTTTCACCGGAATAAAGGCAAGATCATTATCTTTTCCGCTTATTGTGAGATTCGTATATCCGCTTGTCAATGTGATTGAAAATCTTTTGGAGAGATCGTATTGCAAGCGAACATCGGCACCGTATGAAAAATGGTAGGGCTCCTGAAATATATAGCCGCTGTTGATTCCGAATCCGAGTCGAAAACCCTGATCATAATTGGGATCTTCCACTTGTGCATCCGTTTGTGCATTACTTTGAAAACCGAAAATTACCATCGCGAGGCATGACAGTATTAAATTGAGTCGTTTCGACAGTTTCATCATCGGAGTTGTAGTTAGTTTACTTTACAAAAGTACCTTGCCGCAACTACGATTGCTTATAGAGTTATGTCGGATTGTTATAAAATTATCTGGTGATTTTGGGTTCGAAACCTTTTTATTTACAATTTCGATAGGTTTTTTGCATAAAAAAATCACCTTAACAGCGGCTCTGATAAGGTGATTTATGACGTTTTATGCTACTAATTAACGCTGATCTTCTGCGTCAATCGTTTTCCGTTAGGCGCTATAAGTTCTACAATGTAGATTCCTGAAGCCTGTAATGGAGTAATGGTAATATCATTTTTGGCGGCTGAAAGCGTTATATTTTTCTGCTCTAAAACAGTACCATTCAGTGCAATGACTTTTAATGAAGCGTTTTCCAGTACAGTATTTGAGGAAATTGATAGTTGTCCGTTTTTCGCATTATTACCATAGATCGTGATTGAATTAGCATCGAATTGTTCGGTACTGAGTGGCGTAAAAGTCAAATCGTTCCATGTTAAGGCAAGACTTACTAAGCCTGCATTTCCGGTAGGCATACCGTTCGTCCAATTTTGTCGAAATGTCATTCGATCTAAATTACCGCTTTGGTCTAAACCCACATTGTTAGTTATTGTTGGCGTACCCGGTTCACCCAATGCATAAACAGGATCTACAAATACGGATATTACATCATCGTTCGTTCCGGAAGCCTGGGTGTATTTGATAATGATGAGGTGGTCTTGATTGTAGGCCAACGCATTGGGCGTGAAATTTATTTGATTTCCATTCGCCCCTTTGCTGACACCGATGAAAAATGCTCCAGGTGCAGGCGTAGCATACAAACGAAAACTTGTGTTAAAGTTACCACCGCTCATTACCCTGAAAAAGTCGCTGTTGTTGTTGGCTTGTGCGCTGCTTAAATTTAAAACCATTCCAACGTAAAGATTTCCATCAGTTACAGCTGTAAATGGCGTTCCGCAGCCATCCGAATCCGGACTAATGCGCACTGCATTGCTGCTTGTTCCGTAGTTCAAGTACGATATGGGTGTAGCAACAACATCGGCATTATTTGGAATCGCACCAATCGCGGCTCCGAGACCTCCCGGATTAGACGAATTATTTGTCCAAGTTCCTTGCGTATTTAAGTCAGAGCCTGTAAAGTAGCTGCCAAAATCATCTTGAAATATATTTTGAGCACTGGCCAAGGTTGTTGTAAGAAATACAATTAAGATTAAATTTGTTTTCATAAATAATTGATTGTTGTAAAGGTTTGATTGATATTTGTAAAGGTTATTTTGATACTAATTTAGCAATGTGTTTGATCCCGTTTTCTTCCGTGATCTGAACGATGTATAAGCCATCAGTTAATTTAGAATGCAATGCGATTTGAGAATTACCTATGGGAAGGTCTAACGCGCTTTGATCCACTAAACTTCCTGTCGTCGAAAAAACTTTAATTTCAGCATGCGGCAATCTATTCTGGGTATAAATTTGGAGTTTTCCATTGTCTAAAAAACTTCCGATTTTGATTGTATTGGACTCAAATTGATTCACTGCCAATGGCTCGAATGACAAACCTTCCCAAGTGGTTGCAACGCTTACTAAACCTGCAAAACCAGTAGGCATCGATGCCGCAACATTATAATTTAACCTGAAAGCCAATCGATCAATGGCGCCATTTTGATCCATTCCCGTGGCTGCTACAGCGGAAGGTATCAAGGGCTCTCCAATACCATAATTCGGATTCACAAAAAGGCTCACGACATCATCATTTGAGCCTGGGAGATTAGAATATTTGAGGATTACCAATACACTTTCTCCGTAGTTATAAAAATCTGGAGTATATACTGTAGTGTTGCCGGAAGCGCCTTTTCTAATCCCGATATTATATCCAAAACCGGCGTCTTTAACCAGCATTCTAAACGTGACTAACGTTGGGTCGCTGTTGATAATGCGAAGAAAATCCACTGGACTTGCACTAGTCTGCGGCGCAGTGGTAAGGTTGAGCACCATGCCCACATACAAATCACCACTAGTGTTGATTGGACTTATCGCTCTTGCGACGCCATCTTGACCCGAAGCGATAACAATGCTGTTGGCAGCAGTGCCATAATTCAAGTAGCTTACTGGTTGTACAACTACTTTCGCACCGAAGCATGGTTCACTAGCACTCAATGGCAAACACGCGCCAATGCCTACGTTCGGGGCAATCGGACTATTCGACCATAACCCTTGACCGCTTAATTCTTGGTCTACGGTATACGAGGAGAAATCATCCTGGAAAAGTGATTGTGCTTCTGTATCGTTAAACAGAAACAGTAACGCGAGGAGTATAATTTTTTTCATTATGATTTGTTTAAGGATGCAAATTTACAAAGGATACCTTATTTCAAAAAATTATTTATCATAAATGTTTTATCTGACTTACTTTTGCAAAAAATTTTATTTTGAATCTAGCACAATACACAAAAGAGTTTTCATATAACATCAAACTAGCCTATCCTGTTATCTTAGGAATGCTTGGTCACACGCTAATTGGAATTGTCGACAATATCATGGTCGGAAATCTGGGTTCAACAGAATTGGCAGCTGTTTCGTTAGGCAACAGTTTTATCTTTATTGGAATGTCAATCGGCATCGGTTTTTCAACCGCGATTACCCCAATTATTGCCGAAGCCGATGCTGAAAAAGATACGAAAACCATACGCGCGACATTCCACCACGGATTGTTTTTATGTACAATTATCGGATTGGCGCTGTTCGTAATGATTGTGCTGTCGAAGCCGTTGATGTTGTTAATGCACCAGCCCGAAGCCGTAGTAAAATTGGCGACACCTTATATCGACTGGGTCGCTTTTTCGTTGATTCCGGTGATTATTTACCAAGGTTACAAACAGTTTGCCGACGGCTTGTCGCTAACCAAGTATTCGATGTATGCGATTTTCCTAACGAATGTTGTGCATGTCTTTTTCAATTATGTACTCATTTACGGATTTTGGATATTTCCGAAACTCGGCGTAACCGGTGCTGCATTGGGAACGGTGATTTCAAGGATTATGATGTTGGTTTTCATGCATTATTTGTTGAAATACAATAAGGATTTGAGTATTTATTTTTCGAAGTTCAGTTTCCGTGAAATTAAGAAATCGATGCTCAGAAAAATTATCAATTTGGGTCTTCCGTCGGCGATGCAGATGCTGTTCGAAGTAACACTGTTTACCGCGGCAATCTGGCTTTCGGGTTCAATCGGAAAAACAAGTCAGGCAGCCAATCAGATCGCGCTGACTTTAGCAACAACCACGTTTATGTTTGCGATGGGTTTGAATGTGACGGCGATGATCCGCGTGAGCAACCAAAAAGGACGCAACGATTATAAAAACCTGATTATTGTAGCCCGTTCGATATTTTTACTGACGATTATTGTCGAAACGATTTTCGCGATTGCGTTTATCGTGTTGCACAATTTCCTGCCGCATTTATTCCTCAATATGAATGATGCGAACCTCGCGATTGATAATGCCGAAGTGATTGTGATTGCCGCTGAACTTTTGATTGTAGCAGCAGTTTTTCAGATTTCCGATGGCATTCAGGTGGTGGTTTTAGGCGCGCTTCGTGGCTTGCAGGATGTTAAAATCCCAATGTACATCACTTTTGTGGCGTATTGGATCATTGGTTTTCCGATTTCGATTTATCTCGGATTGTACACCGAACTTAAAGCCACGGGAATCTGGATCGGACTGTTAGCAGGTCTGACGGCTGCCGCTTTATTTTTGTATATTCGCTTTGCAAAACTGACGAAAAAATTGGTCATCGATAATCATGCGTCATAATTGTAACTAAAAAAACATTTGGTCGTAAAAACAGAACATTAAAACACTTGAAATGATACTATTCATTATTATCGGAAGTATGCTACTGATTGCTAGTTTCGGAATCAGCAGTAACAGTGCAGGCGCTAAATTTTCACCTATCTTAAAAAAGGTAGGTTTTTTTATTATTATACTCGGGCTTTTATCGTCGATGTTCAAGCAAATCGATGCTGGGAAAGTCGGCGTAAAATCGCTTTACGGGAGCGTGCAGCCCGATGTTTTGGAAAGCGGATTGCATTTGATAAATCCGTTACTTGATGTGACGGAGTTCGATACCCAAACGCAAAACTACACGATGTCTGCCATTCACGGCGAAGGCGCTCAGGAAGGCGACGATGCGATCCGAGTGTTATCGAATGACGGGCTCGAAGTGGTTATTGATTTGACGGTTTTATACCGCGTATCGTCAGAAGCTACACCGAAAATCTTTAAGCAGATTGGTGTCAATTATACTGATAAAATTGTGCGTCCCGTAACGCGAACCCGTATTCGTGATAATGCGGTTTATTATGATGCTGTGGCTTTATATTCGACCAAAAGAAATGAATTCCAACAACGCATTTTTAAAACGATTGAAGCCGATTTTAAATCGAGAGGTTTGATATTAGAGCAATTGTTGATTCGAAACATCAACCTGCCGACTTCCGTAAAAGCATCGATTGAAAGTAAGATCAATGCGGAACAGGACGCGCAGAAAATGACGTTCATACTCCAAAAAGAAAAGCAGGAAGCCGAACGAAAAAGGGTGGAAGCACAAGGTATAGCCGACTACCAGAGGATTATTTCGACGGGATTGTCGGACAAGCAATTGCAATACGAACAGATCAAAGCACAAAAAGAACTCGCAGCATCACCGAATTCCAAAATCATTTTTATGAATGGTAAGAGCGCGCCAGTGATTTTGTCAGATAAATAATTTAAAGTTGATTCGGTTATCTGAAGTCGAATGCCTAGCCCTGATAGTAGCGGTATCCTTTTGCGCCGGCGTTCGGCGCGAAAGATT
>JANPJB010000043.1:0-2232 GCA_031425295.1 Flavobacterium sp.
AATACCGCTACGCAATTTAATCCGGGATTATCGAATGATATGAAAATTGCTTATCTACCTGATGGCATGAACAATTTCGGGAACTACTTTGGTGAGCAGGGTCAATTTAATTTATACAATTTCACGCATTGGGCTTATATCAACAAACTGGTTTGGTTTGGTGGCACAGCTTCACAAACAATCCAATTGCCTTCATCTCCGTGGTCGAACGCAGCGCATAAAAACGGCGTCAAAGTTTTTGGCAATGTATTCTTCGCTCCCACTGCTTTTGGTGGTTCGACACCAACCTTGACCAATTTCCTTGAACAAGATATCAACGGAAATTTTGTGGTCATTCCAAAAATGATCGCAATGATGCAATACTATAATTTCGACGGCTGGTTCATCAATCAGGAAACCCAAACAAACGCAACAACTGCTGTTCTCATGCACGACTTTGTTCGCGATTTAACCGCTCAGGCAGAACCGCTGGGCAAAGAAGTGATGTGGTACGACGCGATGCGATTGAATGGAATCGTAGGCTGGCAAAACCGACTCACAACGCTTAACAGTCCGTTTGTGCAAGACGATCAAGATGCGAATGGCACGTTTGAAACGCGGGTCAGCAGCAGTATTTTCATCAATTTTTTCTGGAGCAACAATACATTCCCGATTGCCTCGAGAACGCGCGCGAATTTAATTGGCAGATCATCTTTTGATGTTTTCACCGGTGTTGATATTTGGCCGGGACGGAGTCAAGGTAATTTCGAAACCGGCGGCAATACTTTTATGACGAACCTGCATGAAAATGCGACGACGCCTTTTACTTCTTTGGGGATTTTTGCACCGAACTGCGTTTACAACAATGCGACTTATACAAATTTCAATAATGATCCGACAGATTATGCTTCTTTTTACAACGCTGAAAATCACTTGTTTTCGGGTGATGATAACAATCCGGGAATCGTTGACGCCACTGGATTCAAAGGATTGAGTAATTGGATTCCGGAAGCTTCTGTGATAACATCCTTCCCATTTGTAACCAATTTTTGCACCGGCCACGGAACTAAAAAATTTACAGCGGGCGTTCAAACAAGTGGCCAAAGCTGGCATAATATGAACAATCAGGATATCTTGCCAACATGGCAATGGGCTTTTTCGGAAAACAATATTTTGACGGCTTCTTGGGACTTTGATGATGCAGCATATGGCGGGAATTCTTTAAAAATCAGCGGAAACTTACCAGCAAATCATCCTGTTGATTTAATGTTATTTAAAACCAAATTGGCTCCAATCGCTGACCAAGTGCAGCATCTCTATGCGGTTTATTTTAAATCAAACTCTCCGGATATGTATATGACTTTACTGCTTGTTTTTGCAGATGAACCAAACCAAAAATACGAATTTAATATTGGCGCCAGCCCCAGCCAATGGTCATTTTCAACTGTTTATGGAGGAGGTACAGAATTCGGAAACAGGGAAATCGCGATGATTGGCCTGCGCTTTAAATCAACGGTATTGATACCCAATCTTCAAATTAATGTGGGGCATATTGGAATATCTAGCGGTGCTTTGGGCACAGATGATTATTTAAAAGATACTAATTTTGTCACTGTCAGCTACCCTGCAAGCAACATCAATACTATACTTTTCAATATCAACTGGCCCGATGCAAATCAAATCAACTATAAAGTTTCCGACATGCAAGGGAACGTTGTCAAAGAAGGCAGCATCCAATTAAACAATACGACATCTTATGCATTCGATGCGAATGATTTGTCTTCAGGAACCTACGTGGTTACTTTCTACGACGGAAAGAATCGAAAGGAAACCAAGAAAATTATCATAAAATAATAAACACAGATTGCACAGATTAGCACAAATTAAATCCGTGAAAATCCGTGCAATCTGTGTTCAATAAAAAACAAAAAACCCGATTCAATGAATCGGGTTTTCTATAATATCAAAATCTAATTTCCTTATGCTTCAAAAGCAACTACAGAAACGTATGATTTGTTATCTTTTTTCTTCTGGAACTGTACAACTCCATCTACTCTTGCGTGTAGTGTGTGATCTTTACTGATGTAAACATTTTCACCTGGGTTGTGCTTAGAACCTCTTTGTCTTACGATGATGTTCCCGGCAATAGCAGCTTGACCTCCAAAAATCTTAACACCTAAACGTTTCGATTCTGATTCTCTACCATTCTTGGAACTACCGACACCTTTCTTGTGAGCCATGACGTATTAGTTT
>JANPJB010000044.1:0-3267 GCA_031425295.1 Flavobacterium sp.
GAATTCAGTAGGTAAAGCGGCAATGGATATGGTTTACGAAGTGCGTCGCCAGTTCAAGGAAATTCCGGGAATCATGGAAGGAACAGGAAAACCGGAATATGGTAAATGTGTTGAAATCTCGACTAAAGCAGCATTGCGTGAAATGATGTTGCCAGGAATTATGACGATCGGTTTCCCAATTGCAATCGTATTGTTGGGGAAATTGGTTTACGGAGACAACAACCAATTGATCGCGGAAATGTTGGGTGGTTATATGGCTGGAGTTACTGTTTCTGGTGTACTTTGGGCTGTGTTCCAAAACAACGCCGGTGGTGCTTGGGATAATGCGAAGAAATCTTTCGAGGCGGGTGTCATGATCAATGGCGAAATGACCTACAAAGGTTCGGATGCACACAAAGCTGCCGTAACTGGAGATACTGTTGGCGATCCATTTAAAGATACTTCAGGACCATCGATGAACATTTTAATCAAATTGACATGCCTTATCGGTCTGGTGATCGCTCCAATCTTAGGAAGCGGAAGCCATGGCGATATCAAAGAAATGAAAATGGTGAAAATGGAATGTTCGTCTGAAATGATGGGCAAATGCGACATGAGCAAGTGCGCAACAATGACCAAAGAAGAATGCGCTCAAATGTGCGACAGCTTGGGTTGTTCAGCGGAAGAAAAAGCAATGTGTTTGTCTCATTATGATGCGAACGGAAAATTCGTAGCGTCACCAAAGAAAGACTGCTGCGCAAAAAAACCGGAAGGAGCTATGGCGGAATCAAAAAACGTAAGAGTTGAAATCAGCAACAATAAGGGTAAATCTAAAGCAACGGTAACGACTTCCATCAACGGCGTGTCGGCAACTGAAACTTTCGAAGGAACAGAAGCTGAGGTAAAAGCCAAAGTTGACGCGCTGAAATAATCAATATTTCAGACTGTAGAATATAAAAGCCCCGATTAAACTCGGGGCTTTTTTGTTACAGATAATTGATAAAGTCTCTTTTACCGAAGGGTCACCAATTTTAAAACCAATTTAAAAGCGCAAAATCTCAAGTATTTTTTCCCTTTTATAGCAAAACTAGCCTCGATTTAATGCATCATAAATTGTTATTAACACCCACCCGAAATTCGTTAATATTTAAAATTCAAAATTTTAGCGAAATAACGGATAAGTATTATATTTGGCTGCTTAATGATTTTAAAAACAGGGATTTATATTTTTATAATGAACGAGAAAAAAGCCGTCCATGCGCTTCTTGGAGAATATCGAAATGTAGTAACAGCGCTGCAGCACGTTATCGTCGACGTTTCGCATGCACACTTGACGACCGTTGTTGATGCCACGACAACCAATCCCGATTGCCAATCCATTCAGACCATACTCTCGCATGTCGTGAGTTCGGGTTATTCCTATGCGGGCTATATTCGAAAATTAAAGAAAATCGCCGACAATCGCCCCGGAAAAGCACTGCGCGTATCGGTTTCGGAATACCGGGATGATCTTGAAAATCTCGTTGCCTACACGAATCAAACTTTCGAAACCATCGATGATAATGAACTCGAAGAATTCGATGAGAAAAAAAAAATAAAAACCTCGTGGGGGCAAGTTTATGACATCGAACAAATGATGGAACATGCCGTGGTTCACGTCTTAAGACACAGAAGACAAGTCGAAAAATTTAAAAGAAAGCTCGATCATTAAGCACGAATTTCATTTGGATTTTGAATTAAAAGCATCCACCAATTAAATCGCCTGCGTAGCGAGAAATACTTATATTTACAGTAATCCTAATCAAAAGCCATGAAAAAAGTTCTAGCAATAGTAGTAGTTTGTTTGATGTTTTATGCTTGTGGAAGCGAAAGTGAAACCGACTATGTGAACTCAAGTTCCGGTCCGGTAAACGACACCTTGCCTTTATTGCGATCCAAAATTTGGAATTTGGTAAACGGTCCGCTTCAGGAGCATAGTACTATAGTGGGCGGGCAATGCGATGGGCTTCAACTCGAAAGCTATCGACTGGATAACGCGCGACTTGAATTTCGTTTAAAACCTGATGGAACGACGTCGGGCATAGAATCGAGAATAGGAATTTGCCAGACACATTGTGGATTGTATACATTATATTATGACAACCCATGCTATATTGTTTCGTCAGGCGTTAGTGACGGCAGCGGGACGAATAACTTTCAAATGGTCCGCGTCAACAGTCAGCAATTCAACAATATCATACTCGAAGAATTATCAGGTACTTTACCATGGTTGCTGGTCGGTGAGTCGAAAATCATTACGCTTAATAGTACGAAGCTCGTCATAGAAAACCAATATTATGATCATCAGTTGATTTTCGAATAAAAGCAAATGGAAGTTTTCGGTAGCCGGTTGATCAAACTAAAACAAACCGTGCAATTCTGCATCAATCTTGTTCAAAATCAAGCCCAAATCTTCAGGATTGTTGACGAAATCAATATTGTCAACATCAATGATTAGTAATTTTCCTTTCGTATAGGTGTGAATCCAAGCCTCATAACGTTCGTTTAGACGGCTTAGGTAGTCAATCGAAATCGAATTTTCATATTCGCGTCCACGCTTGTGGATTTGCGACACCAAATTAGGAATCGAGCTGCGCAAGTAAATCAACATATCGGGCGCTTCCACCAACGATTCCATCAATTCAAACAGTGATTTGTAGTTCTCGAAATCACGATTCGTCATCAAACCCATCGCATGAAGATTCGGCGCAAAAATATGCGCATCTTCATAAATCGTACGGTCTTGGATAATCTTTTTGCCGCTTTCCCGAATCTGCAAAACTTGACGGAAACGGCTGTTCAGGAAATAAATCTGCAAGTTAAAAGACCAGCGCTCCATTTGGTGGTAGAAATCATCGAGGTACGGATTGTCGACTACATCTTCAAAATGTGGCTCCCACTTAAAATGCTTGGCCAATAATCGTGTGAGTGTCGTTTTTCCTGCTCCGATGTTTCCTGCTACTGCTATGTGCATTATGGTACTGAGATTTTATAATTCGTAATTCCGTGGTCTGTAAAAATAGATAAAATTTGGTCTTTGTAACTAAAATTCTTAAAGGTTTTTTTCTCGATTTCGATTAAAGTCGATTTATTTCCGACAAACTCATAACGGTACAAATCCTGACCTTTTTTGTAAATCAAAACCGCATCCGTCGCCCATTGCAGTTGGTCATTTGAAGGCACCGTTCCTAAGGTTTCGATCTTGCCGTAGACATCACAACGAAAAGCTTGCTGCCGTGCATCGACCCA
>JANPJB010000045.1:0-1848 GCA_031425295.1 Flavobacterium sp.
TACCGAGCCTAAACCTATTCTCCATGTAAAATGCTAAAATTAATTTGAAACAATAAAATTTTCAAATTCGGTGCAAATATAGTTCAATTCAAATTGCGCGATATACTCTTTTGACTTTTTACCCATCGATTCGATTTCCCACGGATTGTCGACCAAAAACTGCAGTTTTGTCGCAAATAATTCCCTGTCATTTAACGGTATCAAAAAACCATTGACGCTGTCAACAATCAAATCACTCGGACCAGCGATACAATCGAAAGCCACGACCGGAAGTTGGGCCGACATCGCTTCCCCAATCACATTCGGAAATCCTTCCGATGCTGATGAAAAAGCAAAAATTTTACTCGTGTTATAATAATGCTCGATGTTTTCTTGTTTCCCTGCAAAAACAACGCGATTGTCGACTTTAAGTTGCTTTGCCAAAGCTTCCCATTGTTGTTGGTTCTTTTGCTTGAGATGGTCATACCCTACCAAAACCAACTTCCAATTCGGTGCATTGAGTTTGGCAAAAATTTCAATTAAAACGTTTTGTTGTTTCGACTTAATGTATCTTCCGACCATCAATATCGTATTCTCGCGCGGTTCACCAGTATTCTCAATTTGTCGTATCGGATTGCCAATCACTCTAAAATTATCGTGTGGATACATGTGTTTGAAAATATCTTCGGCTTTTTGCGTTTGCGCGATAATGCCTTTTGCTTTCGGATATAAATACATCCGCAACATATCGTGTACTTTCCCTAAACTTTTATCAGGTTGCGCTCTGTCCGAAACATAAACCGGAATTTTTGTACCATACAAAGCGAGTAAAACCATGCTATTCCACCGCTCACCGAAAGACAAAACCGAGATCGGATTGATTTTCTTAATCGTTTTTCGAAGGAAAAAATGTGTTCTGATGGTCGATTGCAATCGCTTTGCGTTGTCGAATGCAAAATCAGGGCGATAGATTTTGATGTTGTCAGCAATCGTATAAAACACATCGCGCTTGATTCCGTACAGCACCAAATGCACATGGTATTCTTTTTTGGCAGCAAAGAAATTGAGTAATTCCGACATCACGCGTTCCATGCCGCCTGCTTGCAACGAATGAATCACGAAGCAAAGATCTTTTTGATTTTGATTCATAAATTACAAAGCATTGATCCAATCGATATAACGCTGTATTCCGTTTTCTATTGGAATATTTTGTTGGTACCCTAATTCTTTTAAAACCGAAATATCGGCACGCCAATTCAACGGATCGCCTTGTTTCACTTGATTGTTGAAGCGAATCGTTTTATTGTTCTCGAAATTTTTATGGAATAGTTCCGCGACATATTGAATCGTAAATTCTTCACCGTTCGCAATATTGATTTCTTCTCCAATGAATTTTGCGTTTTGAATCACCAAATGAATTGCTTGCACAATATCATCCACATGAATGAAATCACGCGATTCATTTCCGGTACCAAACAATTCGATTTGGTCGTTATTTAGAAATTTTTGATATAAATCCCAAAACAATTGCTTTTTCAAACCTTCTCCATAAGCGGAGAAAATACGCAACGAACAAGTCTTGATGTGATAATAATCATGAAACTCTTTTAGAATTTGCTCCGCCTGCATTTTATGAATTCCATACGGTGACAACGGATGCAATGTGGCTTTTTCATTGGTCGGAAGCGTTTCCGGATTTCCGTAAACAGCGGCACTTGACAGGTTGATGAATTTACAACTTGGCTGGTACGAACGTATCGCTTCTAAAATTTTAAACACATTTAAAGTATTCAAACTAAAATCTTTAAACGGATTTTGAAGTGACAGCGGAACACTCGCCGCGCCGGAACAATTAAGGCAAACGTCAAT
>JANPJB010000046.1:0-1770 GCA_031425295.1 Flavobacterium sp.
TCAGTTTGCGGGGATTGAGTACGATGAGTTTGCGGTGCGGGTGGCGGAGGTGGCGATGTGGTTGATCGATCATCAAATGAATGTGAAGGTGAGTAATGAGTTTGGGCAATATTTTGTGCGGTTGCCTTTGAAGAAAGCGGCGAATATTGTGCATGGTAATTCGTTGCGGATTGATTGGGAGTCTGTTGTTGCAAAAGAGAAGTTAAATTTTATTTTAGGTAATCCTCCCTTTGTCGGAACTGCCTATCAAAACAAAGAACAGAAAGAAGATATGGTTGACATATTTAAAGAAGTAAAATCTTTTGGGATGCTTGATTATGTCTCTGCGTGGCATTTCAAATCAGCAAGGTTTATTCAAAACACTCAAATTAAAGTTGCGTTAGTTAGTACTAATAGCATCTGCCAAGGTGAACAAGTTGGCATTTTATGGGGAGTACTCTTCAATTCTTATAACATCAAGATCCATTTTGCTCATCGTACTTTTAGATGGAGTAATGAAGCAAAAAGCAATGCTGCTGTTCATTGTGTGATAATTGGCTTTGCGAATTTTGACGTTAACGAGAAACGAATCTTTGACTATGAACATATAAAAGGTGAACCAAGTGAGAGAAAAGTTCGGAATATTAATCCCTATCTTGTAGAAGGAAATGATGCTTATTTACAATCCATTTCAATACCAATCGGGAATATTCCTAAAATGCAATCTGGCTCTGCTGCCCGTGATGGTGGTTTCTTAATTTTGAGCAGTGTAGAAAAAGTTGAAATATTGAACCAATATCCAGCTTCTGAGAGTTCCTTTAAGAGATTTATTAGCGGTGATGACTTTATCAATAATCACGAACGTTGGTGTATATGGCTAAAAAATACTCCTCCAGAGAAGTTTAGAAATATAATAAACTTTCAGGAAAGATTCAAACAAGTTCAAAAATTTAGAGAGGCGAGTACTCGATTAGGCACTCGTAAAATGGCTGATTTCCCATATCTGTTTGCAGAAGAGAGACAGCCCGAACAAGATTTCCTGCTAATTCCAAAAGTATCATCAGAGAATAGGAAATATATACCTATTGCTTATTTGAGCAAAGATTTTATTATATCCGACAAGACTTTTTTTGTTCCAAATGCACAGATTTTTTACTTTGGAATTCTTACATCTTATATGCATATGGTTTGGATGAAAAATGTCGGTGGAAGACTAAAAAGTGATTACAGTTATTCCAATACGATCGTTTATAACAACTATCCATTCCCTGAAAACATCAACGACAAACAAAAACAGAAAGTCGAAACCGCCGCGCAAACAGTATTGGACACCCGCGCTAAATATCCCGATAGTAGCCTCGCTGATCTCTACGATCCCCTCACCATGCCGCCCGACCTAGTAAAAGCCCATCAAGCCCTAGACAAAGCCGTAGACCTTTGTTATCGTCCGCAACCCTTTGTAAACGAACTTAACCGCATAGAATATCTATTCAGCCTCTATGAAGCCCTAAGTGCGCCATTGCTCAAAGTCGAGAAGAAAAATCGGACTAAGAAAAAGGAAGATTAAACTTAGAAGTACTAAGATGGCGTGATATTGCGATCGTGGTACTCCAAAACAATTTAATCAATTTAAAGTGACGTTTCATTTATGCCCCCATTCCAGAGAATTGTTTGAGTCCTTTGCGCCATAGATAACGATTGAGTGCGAAAAAGACAATAATCCAAACCAGTATCACGCTAAATCCTTGAGCTAAATTGACGGGTAATCCAGCGAGGATGCTAGCGGGGAAG
>JANPJB010000047.1:0-8534 GCA_031425295.1 Flavobacterium sp.
GCGTCTTTAATCAGAGTGACCAAATTTACCTTTTGCTGCTTGCTTCCATTATCAAAAAGAATATCATCGGTATATAGGAATTCTGTCGGATTATTATTCGCGAGTTCAACAATATTGGCAGTAGTTTCTATGAAAATATACATGCTGTCTTTGGCTAGCAATTCCACTTCATTAAAAATTTTGCCGTCGCCAAATCCGTTATTGTCATCATCTTGCCCGGTCATGCCGTCAATCATCATGCGGTATCTCGAATCTGCTTTGCCCAATTGAATTTTTGGGATTTTGATATCATCATTGCTGTTGTTGTATACTTTTAAAGTGTAAGTACTTGATCCGATGCGTGTAAAAACCGTATCCAAATACACGGTGTCTCTTGAAAAGCCTAAGTTTCCTGAACTTGGAACGGTATCGAAATCTTTTCGGCATGAACTCAACGATACAATAAAGGCGATAAAAAGCAGGGAAATAAGGTTACGCATTAGAGTGGATTTTTGGTAAAAATAGGTTTTAATTTGAAAATCTGAAAATCTTATGATTTGAAAATTTAAGTAGCAACGTATAAAAATTGAAATTAGTCTTTTTAGGAACCCGATAATCGCTTAATTTTGCCAAAAAAAGATGAGCTTTGATAAAAACAAAATGATTGACATGTGCAATGCGTTTGGTAAAAACACATTGATGGAAACCTTAGGAATTCAATTCGTCGATGCGGGTGAAGATTTTCTGCAAGCTACAATGCCGGTTAATTCCGGAGTTCACCAACCGATGGGATTACTGCATGGAGGCGCGAGTGTTGCTTTGGCGGAAAGCGTGGGTAGCGCAGCTTCGATGTTGTTTGTGAACAACGAACGCAGTGAAATCCGAGGTATTGAAATTTCCGCAAACCATCTCAAAGCAAAAAAAGAAGGCATTGTTACTGGCACGGCACGCATTGTTCATAAAGGCCGAAGCATCCATTTGTGGGAAATCAGAATCACCGATGAAGCAGGCGCACTCATTTCACTTTGCAAACTGACCAATATGGTTTTACCCAAAAGAAAATTGTAATGAGCGGGCACGACATCGCATCATTATTCAAAAAAATCGACGAGCACTTCGATCATCAACTGCCTTTTGCGGTCTATAATAAACCGAATTCAAAAAAAGTGATTGGCGTTTTTCAATCAGATAATACGTTGCACAAACTTGACGATTTTACGGAGCATGGATTTGCGTTCGCGTCTTTTGACAGCACGAAAATGGTAGTGATTCGACACGATCAATCCGAGATCGTAACAGTGGATGTTGAAAGTCTTTTCGTTGATAATCGTCGCGGAACCTTTGATGCAACTCCAACTCAACAAGCGCAATCCCGTTATGAACAGCTCGTACAAAAAGGAATTGATATGATTCAAAACGGCAACTTTGGCAAGGTCGTTTTATCGCGAAAAGAAACCGTTACCTTACCGCAATTTGAATTGACATCGGCTTTCCAAAAATTAGTACAATCTTATCCGACGGCATTTGCCTATTGCTTTTTTCATCCTAAAATAGGGTTGTGGCTCGGTGCATTTTCAGAACAATTAGTTCGTGTTAGGAACAAAAATCTGCATACGATGGCGGTTGCCGGAACCCAAGTTTATGATGAAAATAAAGCAACAGTTTGGCAATCCAAAGAAATGGCAGAACAGCAATTCGTGACCGATTTTATAACAAAAAGCCTTGACCCTTCCGTTTCTCAAACCAAGATTTCTGAACCTTACACGATGAAAGCGGGTAATTTAGTTCATATCAAAACCGATATCGAAGCCGTGTTGAACCACAACGCAGATCTTAAAGAAGTACTGACAATTTTGCATCCAACGCCAGCGGTTTGTGGTTTTCCAAAAGATCAGGCGAAACAATTCATACTGGATCACGAAGGTTATGACCGTGAGTTTTACGCTGGGTTTTTAGGTGAACTCAATCATGATGTCGAAAAAAATGAAAGCAGTACCGATTTGTATGTCAATTTAAGGTGTATGAAAGTCGAAAACAACAGCGTCAGTTTGTATGTTGGCTGTGGCATTACGAAAGACAGTAATCCCGAAAGAGAATGGCTTGAAACCGTCAATAAATCGAAAACCATCAAACAGATTTTATTTTAATTTTTGAATAATCGTCTATCTTTGACTTTAAATAAAGCAATATGAAATTAGATATTCTCGCTTTCGGCGCCCATCCAGACGATGTTGAATTGGGTTGCGGCGGCACCATTGCCAAAGAGATTGCGTTAGGAAAAAAGGTTGGTATTATCGACTTAACGCGTGGTGAACTCGGGACGCGCGGTTCTGCCGAAATTCGTGATCAGGAAGCTGCTGCTGCTGCGAATCTGTTGGGTGTATTGGTACGGGAAAATCTGAATATGCGAGACGGTTTTTTCAGTAATGATGAGGAACATCAGCTTGCCATTATCAGAATGCTGCGAAATTACCAACCTGAAATTGTACTCTGCAATGCGGTTGATGATCGCCATATCGATCATGGAAAAGGAAGCAAGTTGGTTTCCGATGCATGTTTTCTTTCGGGTTTGTCAAAAGTCGAAACGCAGTATGACGGAAAATCACAATTGGCTTGGCGTCCGAAATTGGTGTATCATTATATGCAATGGAAAAACCTTGTGCCTGATTTTGTGGTTGATATCACGGGTTACCACGATAAAAAAGTCGCTGCGATTTTAGCGTACGGCTCCCAATTTTATGACCCCAATAGTACAGAACCTGAAACGCCTATTGCTACGAAAAATTTTCTGGAGAGTTTGAATTACCGCGCTCAGGATTTGGGTAGGTTAATCGGTGTTGATTATGCCGAAGGATTCACTGTAGAAAGGTATTTGGCGGTCAATAGCTTAGCAGATTTAAAATAATTTTTTGGTTTATTTCTTTGTAAAATAAAACTTTTGCAATACATTTGCCCTCGTCAAAAATGGTGGTTGTAGCTCAGCTGGTTAGAGTATTGGTTTGTGGTGCCGAGGGTCGCCGGTTCGAGCCCGGTCAGCCACCCATTAGGTAAAAGCTTCTAGGAAACTAGGAGCTTTTTTGTTTTCAATTGTCTTAGGATTATAAAACGCAGCCAAAGTCTAGTTTTTTTGCTTCTTACTATTATCTAGTTTCCGTCCTTATCGACCACCAATCGTTTATCACGGTTTGCAATTTCCCAAGCAATGGCGAATGCTAATTTCGTGCGGTTCGTCAGCGCATCAAATTCTATCTTCTCAAAGTCATCTCCAGGTTTGTGATAATCTGCGTGCGTTCCGCTGAAAAGAAATACGGAAGGAATTCCATTTTTAGCGAAATTGTAATGGTCTGAACGGTAATAAAATCGGTTTGGATCTTTGCGATCGTTGTATTTATAATCGATGTCGAGTTTCGTATATTGCTTATTCATCTTTTCACAGACATTGAATAAGTCCGTTGAGAGATAATCGGAACCGATCAAATAAATATAGTTGCTTGAAGTCGGGTGAAAATCATCGTGACGTCCAATCATGTCAATATTGACATCGGCCACCGTATTGGCTAAAGGAAACAAAGGGTTTTCAGAATAATAGCGCGAGCCATGCAAACCATGCTCTTCGCCGGTTACGTGCAGAATCAGCACCGAGCGTTTCGGTCCGTGGCCTTGCATTTTGGCTTTTTGAAAGGCTTTGGCAATTTCTACCAACGCAACCGTACCCGAACCATCATCGTCGGCGCCGTTATAAACTTGCTCGTCCTTTATCCCTACGTGATCGTAATGCGCCGAAACCACAACGATTTCATTCGGTTTTTCAGAGCCTTCAATATAAGCCCATATATTTTCAGAATCCGGAAGGTTCTCTTTGTATTTCGCATTCAAAAATGCCGCGGGAATAGGTTGGTAATAATCAGTTGCGCCTTTCGGGAATGGAATGCGGTTGCTTTTATACAGCTCGATTAGATAACGTCCTGCTTTTTTCTGGCCTTCGCTTCCGGTTTCGCGGCCTTCCATAGCGTCGGAAGCAATGATCTTGAGGTTCGTCCTTAGATCGGCGATTGAAATTTCGTTGAGATAATCAGCCACTTTATCCGGCGTATCTTTTTGGGTGGCGCAGCTACTGATGAGTAGCAAAAGTGATATCGAAAACAGTATTTTTTTCATAGTATTTTTAATGAAGATTAATAAAGGTGTAGATGGCAAATAAGATCAGAATTATAAAGATGAAGATCATGTTGATGAAAAACAATATGCTGCTTTTGAGGAACGAAATCGTCCGCGTTTCGCCATAAAATCGATGGTGCGCGGGGAAAAAATAAGAAAACATCCACACATACGCTGCAAAAGTGATGAAGCTAGAAAAGGTATCGATGACGTTGCTGCTGCATAAATCCGTCAACCTGTTGAGCAGAAAAACAAGCAGGGTGATCAGCAACAGAAACGAGAAATAGTGCAGCGTAAAAATCCCATGCTCAAAATAATACCAGCGCCTTTTGCCATGGAAAATCCACAGGAAAAAGGCAAAAAGCGGCAGGTAGATGAATAAGGCTTTTGGGAAATTACGAATGAACGATTCTTTGAATTTATCGAACAATTCGTCGCTTGTATTGTTTTTCCTAACCGTCAGCATTTTTTTGACGACCCAATATTGAAGGTCATCAAGTTGGTCGTCGGGCTTTCCGAATTTTTGAATCGAATCGAGCTCTTCGATCGACTTATAGCCGAGGCTGAAAGCATCGCCCAGTTTAATGTTGCGAGTTTTTATGGCAGAATCTCTTACTACTTTAGCGTCCTTGATTTCATCATTTTTTAGAGTATCATTAGAATCAGAAAAAGAAATGCCGTAGCCCGGTTTCAATCGATATTTTTTCTTTAAATGCGATGGATCGGCCGTTTCGGGAAGCACCGCAATTAAGAAAAAGGTAATGAAGCTGATGAAAATGTAAAGACGCACAGGCGCCAAATAAGACAACCTTTTTCCCGACAGGTATTCTTTCGTTAACGAAGCCGGACGAAAAAGCAAGTTCTTTATCGTGCGCCAAAACGCGTTTTCGTAATGCGTTAAATCTTCAAAAAAGTGAATGAATAAATGGTGAAAGGTCTTTCTGCTATCCGTATTCTCCTGTCCACAATTCGGGCAATAACGCTGATCGACAACATGTCTGCAATTGAGGCAAGTCTTATCTTTACGTATTGGGCTGTAGCTCATATATCAATTAAAATCTAAAAGTAAATAAAATAATTTAAAGTACTTCTTTGATGAAAATTAGTAAGTGTTTCCACGAGCGTTTGTCCGCCATTTCATTATAAGCTGCACCTTTCGAATTGTCATTTCCCGCATCCTTATCCGTAAAAGCATGCACCGCGTTCGCATAGTAAATCATTTGCCAATCAGCTTTGGCATCTTGCATTTCCTTTTGAAACCCCAAGACTTCCTCTTGCGGTACGTAAGGATCGTCTGCACCATGACAAGCCAGTACTTTTGTCGTGATTGCCGTGGTTGGTTTTGCATTATCTTTTGCGAGTCCGCCATGAATCGACACAACACCGGCAACAGGAATTCCAGCCCTTGCGGCTTCCAACGCACCTGTGCCACCAAAGCAATAGCCCATAATTACGATCTTTTGCGGATTCGCACCCAATTGAATCAGCTGCTTCAATGCCAAACGAATGCGCTGCTGGTATTGGTCGCGGTTCTTTTTATAGAAACCAGCTTTTTCACCGGCTTCAGTAGTATTTGTTGGATAATTACCTTCTCCGTAGATATCAGCGATAAAAGCATGATAACCCATCTTCGAAAGCTTATCAGCGGTTTCTTTGGCATGGGCATCGATCCCTTTCCAAGCGGGAAGAATCAGTATTCCGGGGTTGTTTTTAACAGCCCGAACTGGTTTAATGCCCATGCCAATTAAGGCTTGCTTTCCGTCAGCATATTTAATGTTTGAGAGTTGCGCGAAGTTGAAAAAAGGTGCCAACAACATGGCGAGTAGCATTGTATATGTTTTCATGATTTTGAATTTTGATTGCACAAATATCCAAAATATTTTCATAGTATGAAGTAGAACTTTCAGCTTTACTTGTTTTCATAAAAAAAACCAAACTATTAAAGTTTGGTCTTTTAAATGTTTTGCTTATCGATTACTTCGGAGCGGCCGTCTCTTTTCTGCTCATTGTTGTCGTCTCGACGGTTTTGGTTTTCTGCTTCACTTTGCCGTCATTGCTTTTTTGAATCTTTTCAGCTGCCATAATCTCTTTTTCTCTTTTTTCCCTTTCAGCTGTTACTGTAGCGTTTTGTTCCATTTGGGTTTGTGTAGGTTGGGCTTGCTGTTCGATTCTATCTTGGACATTTTCTTCAGCTTCAGCGCTTTTTTGTACTTCCTGTGCCGAAGCATAAAAACCAAAAAGGATGGTAACCAATGTGATTATCGACTTTTTCATAATGTAAAAATTTAAGATTATGACTAAAATTAATCAAATTGCATTATAAAAAGGAGCATCTTAACAAATTAACGCTATTTAACAAGCATCTTATAAACGGAAATGGAAGTTGTGAAATGAGCGGCATTTTAGACAATCTTTTATGACTGTGTTTCATTCGTAAAAAATTGAATTGATTTTGCAATTTTTGCGAGCCGCATCTCCGCTATTTTTTCCTCATTTAGTGATTCGTCCATCAGGACCTGAATTTTTATAGCGTTGAGATTTTCAGCATAAGTCGATAAAATACTGTACGTTGCAATCTCATAATGTTCAATTTTATGAAGCGCCAGCACAATACCAGCATCCCGTACCATACCGAATTTAGTCACTTCCACGATATCGTCAATTTCTTGTAGCATGCATTCGATGGCTTCCGAACGGTCTAGAATCGGTGGTTCTTCCATTGTAGCGAAAGTGTCTTCCAATCGGATGACCTGTCTTTTTGTATCGGCAAGGTGAATGGTAATCGCCTCAATCAATTCGTAATTGCAGGCGTGCTTGATCATTTTAGGAAAAGACTTAATCAGCATTTTCTCAATATAGTATATTGATTTCACTTCATGCAACAACAAATCCCGCAAGCCTGTCGGTCCGTCGTATTTAATCCTGACCGGTTTTATTTCATTTTCACAGCTAGGATTGTAATTTTCAATCGGTTTTCTAGCATTTTCCATAGCATTTCAATTTAGGTTAAAGTGTTTCAAAACGGGAATTTTGAAAGTAGATTTTTAGCGCTTTGTATGCGTTCGCAAACATTTGAAACGAATACTGGCGCAAGGTAGGACTTCTATTTTTCAAATAGAAAAATACCCGATGTATGACGTTTAATTTTAACATAACCCATCTTATATCCGATGAACTGCGTTAAAATTTGACTTTTAAAAAGCTATTGAAGATTTTGTCGCTTCCAGATGTGAAGATATTGCTCGGCGCTTTTAAGATAATTGTGTTTTGATTCTATGAATATCCTTGCATTACGGCTTATAGCGCGTATTTCATCCGGATTATCAATCAAAACAGAAAGTTCGGCAACCAGATAATCAACGTCAGGTTTCGCATTGATGTTGACTTTTTCACGCAGTTCATAAAAGGCATAAAACTCGCTCTCAGCACCCGTAAAAACCACTTTCCCTTTTGCCATTGCTTCAAGTGCATGATAACCTTGATCGAATGAATACGCCATGTCGAGTAAAATGTGCGCGCGGTTGTAGATTTCGATATACTCTTGGTATGGAATGTTGCGGGTTGTAATGATTTCAACGCGATCGCCATATTTTTGAGCAATGATCGTCAAAGCCTTTTCAAAATAATCATTTCCTTTTTTAAAATAATTGGCGGTGTTAATACCGTGAAAAACAATAATCTTATCATCGATCGCTGGTGGAATGTATGCCAATTTCGCTATATTAATCGGGTTTGGAATCATGCCCAGATACTTCGGATTGCCCTGCATCGGAATGTCGTAATCGATGTCCGAAGCGATGATACCTTCGATATGCTGCTGTATAAAATGATGTAGTTTTTTGTATTTAGGTCTTCTGTATTTTAGAACACTTTGAAAATCCTTTTTTTTGATTTTTCCATCGAGATAGGGATGTAGCAGCGATTTAAAATGTGGATTCCTAAAATAATAATCAACCGTAAGATAGTCGGTGCCGCAACACATCAGAAAAACTTTCTTATTGTGGTCGAATAAGTATTGCAGTATTTTTTTCTCGTAGCGATACGTGCAATAAAAGCTGTGCTCGTTAATAAGCTGCACGACATCGAAATTTATCAGTTCATTTTGATACCCTAAAAATTGGCGGTACGTGAAATACGAACTCAAATCAAAACCAGTAAGTTTATAAATGGCTACCCTGATTTTTTTTAAAAATCCCGCATTCCATTTCAAATGCAAAGGATAATCGACCGGATATTGCTTAAAGCCATCCTGAAAACCCAAAATGACCACGTGATGTCCCAATTGCTGCAACCCTTCCTTCAAAGAATTATGCAGCCGGCTGTATTCCCCTACGAGTAGAATGTTCATATATTGTTATATTTGACAAATATATTTACAATTTGACAATTAATGGATA
>JANPJB010000048.1:0-3127 GCA_031425295.1 Flavobacterium sp.
CTTGCTATCCCCAACGAAGCGGCGAACACGCCCAATTTTCCTTCCTTATTGATTGTAAGATTCACCGGTACTTCTTTTTCATCACGCAAGACCACAGCATCAAGTTTTTTGTCTTTATTTTCCTGTGCAATTGCGATGACCTGATCGGCATATTTAGTTGGGATTCCATTCAAAGATTTGATGACGTCTTTCGGTTTAAGCACTGCATTATTCGCTGAAGAATCGGCAACCTTGCCTACGATAAACGGTTCTCTCCAATCTATAAAAGGCCTTTTTTCACCCTTTAAAAGTTTGTCAATTAAATCAACTGGAAGCACAAGATCTTGCTGTGCTCCATTACGTTCAATTAGCACCGTCTTAGCAAAAAGTATTTTATTCGGAATCTCATTGAAACGCGTCATTTTTTCGCCATCAATGGCTAGGATTTTATCGCCGGTCTTAAAGCCCATATGCTCCCCGACTTCAGAGGTCACGGCAATACCGTCTTTCAATTCACTGTTGTTTAAGTAAGAATCGCCATAGAAAAAAGTCATTCCAATGTAGATCACGAAAGCCAGAATAAAATTGACCGTAACACCGCCAAGCATAATGATTAGACGCTGCCAAGCTGGTTTCGAGCGGAATTCCCAAGGTTGTGGTGGAAGTGCCATCTGTTCTTTGTCCATACTTTCGTCGATCATTCCCGAAATCTTCACATAACCACCCAAAGGCAGCCAACCGATACCGTATTCCGTTTCGCCGATTTTCTTTTTCAACAAAGAATATTTGATGTCGAAGAACAGGTAAAATTTCTCAACGCGGGTTTTAAAAAGTTTGGCAGGAATAAAATGACCCAATTCGTGAAGTATAATCAGTAGCGATAAACTCAACAAGAATTGAGATAACTTGATAACGATTTCCATAGTGTATTTTTCAGTGCTATTATAACGCGCAAAAGTAAGGTTTTCACCTTACTTTTTTGCAGATATGTTATTTTGGATTATTTTTTTATGAATTTTTTATGAAGCCTGCCTTCAGACGTCAACAATTCAAGCGTGTACATTCCGTTTGACAAATGGCTGACTGCGATATTGGTCGTGCTGTATTCGCCTACTTTTTGTCCCAATGCATTGTATATCTCAGCGCTTCTGAAACCCATTGCAGTTGGTATTTGAATGTTCAACTCTGAAGTTGCGGGATTCGGATAGACGCTCACCGCATCTTGCAATTCAAAATTTGAAGTGGCCAAAGTGGCGCTGTTGTTTCTTGAAATAAGATCCTTTTTGAGGTCGAAATTCAATCCTGTTACCGCAAATGGAACATTCACAATAAACTGTTGTCCATTCGTAGTGTTTTCAAGTACATAGTCCTGAAACTGCCCGCCGGAACCAGTCAATCTCACCGGCACAGGCATTTCGAAGAAACTCACCGAAGAATTCGATTGCGTTTGGTTGATTGTAATCCTAGCTTGTCCGCTGCCGAGATTGTTCGCTGTAACATTATAAGTTGGATACCCTTGATTGTAAACCCAGTCATTGAAGAACGCTGTTAAATCAACTCCCGAAGCCGTTTCTAAGTGTGCTTTTAAATCCGGTGTGAGGGCATAACCATACGCCAGTGCAGGATCATTTAAATAATTGCGCAATGCCAAGAAAAAGGCAGCATCGCCTATTTTAAATCGAAGCATATTAAGCACCATAGCCCCTTTTCTGTAAGTCAATCTGTTGCTAAAAATTCTGCCGACTTGCAAAGCTTCATCATCAGTCAAATAAACCGCACCATTAGGATTCGAGGTAATGCTATTGACCATAAACGTCTTATCCGCCGTAAATGCAGCTTCTCCATCGAATTGCTGAATTACCATCGATGCCAAATAAGTGGCAAACCCTTCATTGAGCCAGATGTCTTTCCAAGAACCGCAGGTCACTTTGTCGCCAAACCACTGGTGTCCCATTTCATGAGCGATCAAACTTCTGGTATAACCGCCACTGTTTCCGGCTGTCATAAACGAAACGGTAGTATGTTCCATGCCACCGCCCCAATCAAATTGGCAATGCCCGTACTTTTCATTTCTAAACGGATACGGCGTAAACACAGATTCGTAAAAGTTGATGATGCTTGGTGTTACTTGCGTACTGGCAATGATATCAGTGGCGTTTTCGGGATACATGTATTCGACGATCGGGAAAAACGGACTTTCAGCGGTGCCCAATCCGCCTTGCTGGGTGTAGATTTGGTAATCCGTCACAGCCATGCAAACCAAATACGCAGGAATTGGATAACCATGATGGTAATGCGTCGTCGAGGTGCCGTTACCATTGTCTGTTTTGGATTGTTGCAACCCATTAGATACCGCAGTATAATCTGTCGGTGCGGTAATGTATACATCGATTGAATTTACCTTGTCGTTCAAATCCTGCTTGCACGGCCACCAATCTCTCGCGCCAAAAGGCTCAGACAATGTCCACAATACCGGAGTGCCATTATGGAAGCTTGTAATAAAAGAGCCAAAACCGCTTCCAGCAGGCTTTCCTGCATAAATGATTTCTACCGTAGCAGCAGTTCCGGCGTCTTGTACAGCCGGTAAAGTAATTATCAATTCTGTAGCATTACGTGTAAATGCTAGATCTACATTGTTTTTTCTGACGGCGTTCACGATAATCTGCTGATCGAAATTATCTTCGCCTGCCGCAATGCTATTAAGGTCAAAAACCAAGGTCGACATATTTTCGAGCGCGGTGTAAGTCGTAGTTACTTTTCCGGCAATATTATATTCGGCCGGATCGACGGTAAATTCTAATTTGTGGTACGTAACATCGAAATTGTATGTATTCGGATTGGTTACGACACTCAGTCTTTTCGAGGCTGCTTTCATTTCAGCATCGGCAATGGCATCAATCGCTGCGTTTTGTGCATGCGTATGTAATGCGAAAAAAGGAATTAACAGTAATAGTAGGTAAGATCTTTTCATTTTAGCAGTTTTTTTTGCGAATTTAATTAATAATTCAGAGTTACAATGTTAATTTTCATTAAATTATATGCAATGGTCAGTAGAATGTACGTATCGTAAGCAGTTAACTTTTTCAATTTGATCTGCATATGTAAAACATTTGATTAAATTTGCGTGCTTCATTTGGAAAAGATTCCA